>NZ_JBATGR010000272.1:0-7340 GCF_049665975.1 Eudoraea sp. | reverse complement strand
TAATTCCCCAGGGATCTGTTGCAATGGACCTTGGTGTTATATGGCAAAAAAATGACAACCCAGCACTTTCTCCAAGAAACCGTACCAATCTCTCATTTGATTTTGATCAGCGTATTAGTTTAAGCTTATTAGGAAAAATTGGTGAGCGTTTGCAGGTAACTGCTAATTATGATACTGAAGCTACTTTCGATTTTCAGAATTTAATAAAATTAGATTATACACCCACAGAAGATGATATCATAAGAAAAATTGAGGTTGGTAATGTAAGTTTCCCTTTAAACAGTTCTTTGATCAGAGGGGCGCAGAGCCTTTTTGGTGTAAAAACCCAATTGCAGTTCGGCAGGACTACTATAACCTCAGTTTTTTCTGAACAGCAATCTCAAAATAGTTCAGTAGTAGCCCAGGGAGGTGGCACCTTGAATGATTTTGAATTATCTGCCTTGGATTATGATGAGGACAAACACTTTTTTTTAGCCCAATATTTTAGAGATCAATATGATGAGGCTTTAACTAATTATCCTTTTATAAAAAGTCAGGTTCAGATTACGCGCCTTGAAGTTTGGGTTACAAATAGAGGCCAGCAAACACTTAATGTAAGAAACATTGTTGCACTCCAGGATTTAGGTGAGGCCCTTAAGGAAAAAACCAGGATTGGACTGGCAAATGGCGAACCGGCAGGTTTTTTTAATACCTCAGCTACCAATCAGGAATTACCGAGAAATAATGCGAATGACTACGACCCTCTGCTCATTGATAATGGAGGCGTATTAAACTCCAATATTAGGGATATTGCAACAGTAGATAATGGATTTGATATAAATACGGGATATCAGGTAAATCAGGGATTTGACTATGCTATTTTGGAAAATGCCAGAAAACTTGAAACAGGAAGAGACTTCCAGTTTGATTCTCAATTGGGATATATTTCTTTGAACCAGCGCCTAAGCAATGATGAAGTACTCGCTGTTGCCTTTCAGTACACATACAATGGCGAAATATTTCAGGTTGGTGAATTTGCCAATGGTGGAATAGATGCTACAACGGTTACCCCAGGGGTAGAAGTTCCACAAATTAATAACAATACACTTGTCCTGAAATTACTAAAAAGTAATATTACTAATGTGAGCGACCCAATCTGGGATTTAATGATGAAAAACATATATGCTACTGGTGCTTTTCAGTTAAGTCAGGAAGATTTTAAGTTCAATATTTTATATTCAGATCCAACCCCCAGAAATTATATTATACCGGTGGTTGAAGGACCAGGTTCCGGATGGCCCGATGAAAACTCTCCTAATGGAGCTTTACAAGACAGAATTCTTCTGGATGTTTTTAACCTGGATCGGCTAAATACTTTTAATGATGTTCAAAGAGGTGGAGATGGTTTCTTCGATTTTGTTCCCGGGATTACGGTAAATACTCAAAATGGCCTCATACTTTTCACCAAAATTGAACCTTTTGGTGAGTTTTTATTTGATGTATTAGGCGGAGGTACCTATGATGTAGATAATGATCAGGGATACAATGAAAATCAGCAAAAATATGTTTTCAGAAATATGTATGCCCTAACTAAGGCCGCATCTTTACAGGATGCTGAGAAAAATAGATTTAAGTTAAAGGGACGCTATAAATCTGAAGGATCAAGCGGTATCCCTATAGGAGCCTTTAATGTGCCCAGAGGATCTGTGCGAGTAACGGCAGGTGGCCGCCAGTTGCAGGAAGGAATAGATTATACAGTAAATTATCAGGCGGGAACCGTTCAGATATTAGACCCCAGTTTGCAAGCTTCAAACACGCCTATAAATATTTCAGTTGAAAACAATGCAATTTTTGGTCAGCAAACAAGGAGATTTACCGGTTTTAATGTAGAACATAAATTCAATGAGAAATTTATCTTGGGAGGAAATTTTCAAAACCTCAATGAAAGGCCACTTACACAAAAATCGAATTATGGTGTTGAGCCCGTAAATAACAGTATTTTTGGTCTCAATGCAAATTTTTCAACAGAGGTTCCTTTTTTAACCAGACTGGTTAACAAATTACCCAATATAGATACAGATGTTGCCTCCAATGTATCGGTTAGAGCTGAGGCCGCATACCTCAACCCTAATTCCCCTAAAAATGCAGACTTTCAGGGAGAAACCACGACCTATTTAGATGATTTTGAAGGAGCCCAGGCACTAATAGACATCCGTTCTTCATTAGGCTGGTCATTGGCCAGTACACCAGAGGAATTTAAAATTGATGGCGAGCAGGATTTGGAAACAGGTTTTGAAAGAGCAAAAATGGCGTGGTATACTATAGACCCTATTTTTTATACAAACCAACGTCCTTCCGGTATTAATGACGATGATATATCTACAAATGAGACGCGTAGAGTTTTTATTGATGAAGTATTTCCCCAGGTAGATATCGCCCAGGGGCAAACAACCGTTCAGAATACTTTCGATATGGCATATTATCCAAATCAAAAAGGGCCTTATAATGCAAGTGCTACTTTTAATGGACTCCAACCAAATCAGAAATGGGCTGGAATGATGCGTTCTTTGAGTAGTACAAATTTTGAGCAATCTAATGTTGAATTCGTACAATTCTGGGTAATGGATCCATATGTAGATGGAATTGCCACAGGTCCTGGTGAATTGGTTATTAATTTAGGTAATATCTCGGAGGATATTTTGGATGACGGCAGAAAACAATATGAAAACGGTTTACCTGGCCTGAACAGCAATGATCTCACCACACCTACCGACTGGGGGGTGGTACCGGCTACACAATCTCTGGTTTATGCTTTTGATGCCAGCGAAACGAACCGTTCCCTTCAGGATATTGGTTTTGATGGTCTTGATGATACTCTGGAAGCTGCACAAGGGTATAATGGACCCGCTGAGGATCCCGCTCTCGATAACTTCCAATATTACTTGAACAGGGAGGGGGGTATTTTAGAACGTTACCTTGATTTTAATAATACGGAAGGAAATTCACCGGTTACTGTTACAAATACAGATCGGGGATCTACAACTTTGCCCGACGTGGAAGACGTTAACCGTGACCTTACCATGAACACTATTAATAGCTATTTTGAGTATCGCATTAACATTAAACCTAACACTACGATAAACGATGAATATGTAACCGATATCAGCGAGGGGACTACGCCCGATTTACCCAACGGAACTCAATTAAACCGCAGGTGGATTCAGTACAAAATACCATTAAGTAATTTTACAGATGCCGTAGGAGGAGTAACAGATTTTAGATCTATCAGTTTTATGCGGATGTACCTTACCGGCTTTACAGATGAGGTAGTTTTGCGATTTGCCACACTGGATCTTGTACGTATAGATTGGAGAAATTATTTAAAAACCCTGTCATCAGATAACGATGATCCGGAAGATGATGCAACTATTGTTGATGTAAATACTGTAAACATAGAAGAGAATAATTCCAGAACGCCAATTCCTTATGTTTTGCCCCCAGGCGTTCTAAGAGAACAATTAAATAATAATAACACTATTATTCGCCAGAATGAACAGTCCTTGTCATTCAAAGTAGAGAATCTTGAGCCTCGGGACTCCAGAGGTGTCTTTAAAAATGTAAACATTGATATTCGACAATACAAAAGATTAAAAATGTTTTTACATGCTGAGAAGATTGTGAATTCTGATTACCTGGATGATGATGTACCTCTCGTAGCATTTCTTAGGATAGGTACAGATTTCTCCGAGAATTTTTATCAAATAGAAGTCCCTTTAAAGTTTACACCTTTTGGTTCTACAACTCCAGAGGAAATTTGGCCAGAAATAAATGAAATGGATATAGCTTTGAGTGACCTCACCAAAGTTAAATCTCAAGGTATTGCTGATCAATCCCTGAATGAAATCAATTTTTATGAAATTATTGATGGGGAAGTTGTTTCAGTTGATGAATTTGCTCCAAGAGTATTGGGGCAGACCCGTATTGGAATCAGGGGAAACCCTTCAATAGGTTCGTTGCGAAGTGCTATGTTGGGGATAAAGAATATTGATAACCTCCCCGCGCGTGGCGAAGTATGGTTTAATGAATTACGTATGGCAGGTTTGGATAATAATGGAGGTTGGGCTGCACTTGCCGCAGTTGATGCGAACTTAGCTGATTTTGCTGACGTAACTGCCACGGGAGGTAGAAGTACTCCCGGATTTGGCTCTGTAGATCAAAGGCCAAATGAACGTTCCAGAGAGGATGCTGTGGCCTACGATGTAGTAACTAATGTGTCTATTGGACAACTTCTCCCTAAAAAGTGGAATGTTCAAATTCCTTTTAATTTTGGAGTTTCGGAGCAATTAATAACCCCCGAATTTGATCCGGTATATGACGATTTAAAGCTTGAAGACAGAATAGATGCTGCAAATACTCAGGCCGAAGAAGATGACATAAGAGAGCAGGCAGAAGACTATACTAAAAGAAGAAGCGTCAACTTTATTGGAGTACGCAAGAATCGGGGTCCTGAAGCTAAACCCCATATTTATGATATTGAAAATTTTACTTTTAATTATTCTTATAACCAGACAGATCATAGAGATTTTGAAGTTGAGAGATTAAAAGATCAGAATATAAAGACAGGCTTTGTCTATAATTATAATTTTAAGCCCCTATCAGTGGCGCCTTTTGAAAAAAAGGATTCCTTATTTACCGGGAGCTACCTAAAATGGTTGAAAGACATAAATTTTAATCTGCTGCCAACCAGTTTATCAGTTCAGTCAGATTACAATCGTCAGTTCAACCAGCAGAGGTTTAGAGATGTTCTGGAACCTGGTGTCGAAAAACTTGCATTACCATTACTCCAGCAAAGAAACTATCTTTTTAATTGGCAATATGCTCTAAACTATAGCTTGTCTAAATCACTGCGCCTGAATATCACGGCCTCCAACAATAATATTGTACGAAACTATTTTGAAGAGGATGGCAACCCTAATTCAGATATTAACCAAGACCTGAATGTTTGGAATGGCTTCTTTGATATCGGAGAACCCAACAGGCATGCCCAACAGTTTCAGTTAAATTATGATATTCCACTAAACAAAATACCTATACTGGACTTTATCAATGCGCAATATACTTACACCAGTAATTTTGATTGGCAGCGAGGTGGCGACGCCTTAAATGAAGTGGTACAGGATGCACTTGGAGATCCTAATGCTGTTATTAACACTATTCAAAATGCCAATACACATACGATTAATGCTGCACTAAGTATGCAACGTCTTTATGATCAAATTGGTCTTAAAAGGAGGAGCGGCAAAGGGGAGGTGGGTGATACTCCTGTTCGCCGCGATAAAGCTGGAAATCCGGCTGCCGGGGAGGAAAAACCGAAAAAGAAAAGTAGTGCTGGGTTCAATACTTTTGTTGATATAATAACCATGGTAAAACGTATTAACGTAAACTATAGAGAGAATAATGGTACAGTTTTACCCGGATATACCCAGTCTATCGGATTTATTGGTACTACAAGACCATCATTGGGCTTTGTCTTCGGAAGTCAGAAAGATGTGCGCTTTGAAGCGGCGCGTAAAGGATGGCTTACACCCTATAATGAATTTAACGAACAATTTATAAAGCGAACTAACAAACAGCTGAACATTACAGCTACAGCCCAACCAGTTAGGGATTTAACTATAGATTTATTGGCAGACAGGCAATTTTCCAGTAGTTTACAGGAGAATTTTGAGATCAACGCAGGCGAGTATTTAGCGCAAACACCTAACACTTTTGGAAACTTCAGCATATCTACCATAATGATTGGTACATCGTTTAGTAAAAGTGATGAATTTCAGTCAAAGAATTTTGATACTTTCAAAAATAATAGGATAGTTGTTGCAGATAGGTTGCAATCAGACAGGTCCAGTCCGGATGAAGGCGTAGATGAGAATGGATATCCATTAAGGTATGGTCCAACAAGTCAGGATGTGATTTTACCGGCTTTCTTTGCAGCCTACACAGGTCAGGATGTAAATAGGGTTAATTTAGATGCCTTTAGAGATATTCCCATACCTAATTGGAATCTTAAGTATACCGGTTTAATGAGGATTAAATCCTTTAAAAAGAAGTTCAAACGTTTTTCATTGAGCCATGGTTACCGGTCTGCTTACAGTATAAATACTTTTCAAACCAACCTCGAAAGATCCCAGCTTGAAAATGATGGTCTTCCGCCAATTAATCAGGAAACTCAGGATTATCTTCCGGAAAGTATTATTAATAATGTTGTGCTTACAGACCAGTTTAATCCTTTAATTAGAGTAGATTTTGAAATGCAAAGTTCACTAAGCGTCCTGGCAGAAATTGGTACAGACAGAGCATATTCTTTTAGCTTCGACAATAACTTACTTACAGAGATCACTGGTCAGGATTATACGGTGGGACTGGGGTATCGTTTTAAGGATGTAAAATTTGTAACTAACATTGGCGGGCAGAAACAACGTCTGAAAGGCGATTTAAACCTGAAGGCAGATTTTACGCTAAGGGATAATCTTACTATTATTAGAAATCTCAGCTTAGATAATAATCAGATAACCGCAGGGCAGAATTTATTGTCCACAAAATTTACAGCAGACTATGCCCTTAGTAAAAACCTGAATGCTTTATTCTTTTTTGATTATTCATTCTCGAAGTTCGCTGTATCCACGGCATTTCCTCAAACAACTATCAATACAGGGTTTACCATTCGATATAATTTTGGTAACTAAAGACATTTTGCACGTTTATTATAAGAGGAGTTCAAACAACACTTTTATAGATATTATTTTCATATTATTTGCGCATTATAGGATTTAGTCTTTTATCCGGTCTGTTTTTTTGAAAACCTACGGATTATCTACTACATTTGCGGGCAACACAAAACGAATTAAAATGAATATACCATCCGAATTAAAGTACACCAAAGATCACGAATGGATAAGGATTGATGGTGATATCGCTACCGTTGGCATTACAGATTTCGCGCAGGGAGAACTTGGTGATATAGTTTATGTTGAAGTAGAGACAGTGGATGAAACTATAGATAAGGATGAGGTTTTTGGTACAGTCGAAGCCGTAAAAACTGTTTCTGATCTTTTTTTGCCACTAAGTGGTGAGATTATCGAATTGAACGAATTACTGGAGGATGAACCAGAGAAAGTAAATACAGATCCCTATGGCGATGGCTGGATGATTAAAATAAAGATAAGTAATGTCTCAGAGATCGACAGTCTTATGAGCGAAGCAGATTATAAGGAGCTTATTGGTGTTTAAACATTATGGTTTTACTATCGGCTTTATCTGCTGGATATTAATTATAACAGTACTTAGCCTTTCCTCATTTGAAG
>NZ_JBATGR010000271.1:0-2693 GCF_049665975.1 Eudoraea sp. | reverse complement strand
TTCGGGATGCGCCTGAACTCGACTGGAACTAGCAAGGGAAGGAGCCATAATAATGCCATTTCCAAGCTGCGTTCCTTTGCCGTCCGGACCATGGCACTGAGCACATAATTCATTAAAGATCTCGCCCCCCCTTTCTATTCGTTCTTGTTGGAGATCTGTAAGTTGAGGTCCTGATAGGGATCCAAAACCTCTGGTTTCCTTTGGGTTCAGGATCTGTTTCCCAACCAGTTGCACTCCCTTAGCCTGGTTCTGAGCCAAAACAGACTTTATATTTTTTTCCAAAGAAGGAGTTTGTACGTATTTTGATGTCAGCATAGCCTGGATAACAACATCGGTGTTTGAATCTGAAAGCAATTCCGCATATTTATGCTCCAGAGCTTTTTTGCCAGATTTTGACAGTGATTCACTTGCTCGTAGTGCCTGAATACGTAATCTTGGATTCGGATCTTTTAATAGAAGGTTTAGTAATTCTGAATCTAAGGCATTTAAACCCTCCAATGTCCATAGGGCATGAAATCTTCCCAAGAGATTTATACTTTTTTTTACTATTGTTTTAAGGGCAGGAACAACTGAATTATCCTGGGCCATAACGAGAATTTGTTGTGCTTTATCGCGCCACCAGCCATTGGGATGTTCCAGGTACTTCACCAGTTGAGCCGGAGTCTCTTCAAACATTCTGGGTTTTGTTTTATCGCGTGAATTTCCTTCATAAGAAATACGCCAGATACGTCCCAGGCCAACAACTTTATCTAACTGATATTGTTCAATTTTTGTTCTTAGATATGTGCCTTTTTGTGCCCACTGCCCTTCTTGTATTATCCCGTGATACATGTCTACTATATACATGGTGCCGTCCGGTGCAGTTGCCATGTCTACAGGTCTGAAAAGAGGATCTGTACTTCTCAGGAATTCAGACTTCTCATCCTGATAAACATTATGCAGAGTGGTAAGCCCTTCGGTAACCACCGGGTTTATCTGACGGACGATCCTCGCCACCGGTTCTCCATAAAAATACTGTCCTTTAAGTTCTTTCGGTAATCTGTCTCCCCTATAGATATCATTACCTGCTGCTCCCGTAACCCTTTTCAGTGACCCATCGGGTTGACGGACCTCGTCCATTCCTCCTTGCATATCGGCGATCTTCACCGGCGCTCCCCAGGGAATCTCAAACCCTTCTTCAAATTCATTTTCTACCTCAAAATTCCCGTAGTGAATAGGAAACTGAAAATAGGAAGGTACACCACTCCAACCACCCTGAAACCAAAGCTTCCCGTCATCATCATGGGTGATGCCCCATTGTGCACGGTTATACCCGGTTTTCTCGCGAATTACTCCACTTGTAGTTTCTTTGACCCTGAAAGCATTAACTGTACTGTAAAGCCAATTATCCATACCCCAATACATAAAGGCCTGTTGGTGCTCCACATTGCCGGAGCGGCCAAATTTATTGGTAAAAAATTCCTTTTTGTCTGCAATTCCATCCCCATCGGTATCACAATATTTATAGACATTATCCGCGTCAGATTCCATAGAGAGGATGCAATCTTTGCCATAGGTTAACACAAATCTGGGGAAGATAAGCTTGTCCACAAAGGATGTTCCGGACTCATAGATTCCATCGTTATTTTTATCTTCCCAGCGAGAAATTCTACTTACAGGCTCAAGGGTTCCGTCCGAATCAGCAGTAAGCATGTAGGTTCTTAATTCTAATACGTACATGCGTCCGTTTCCATCAAATGAAATGGCTCCTGGCTGCTCTATTTCTGGTTCTGTTAGAATAGGTTCTATCTTATACCCTGGAGGTAATAGAAAGTGGGCGGCTTCTTCATGGGGATATAAAGGAAGTACCGGAGATTTAGGCTCCAGGTCAACGCCTATCCAGTTTTCGCTTCCCGGATCTTCATCCTCAGGAATGGTTAAAACAGGTAAGGTGTCCGACATGGAACTAATTACCTTCACAATTGGATGAGGCACTTCGTTTTTTGGTTTACAGCCGGGGATTGTAAAAACAGTTAGAAATAATAAGAAAAAACATTTCCGGGCCGGAATTTTTAAATCCCCCGATAATTTAATACTCATACTGTAGATTTAGAAGAAACTGTGAATACAATATCTGGTGAATGAAAATTAATTATATTAAGCCCAATTTACAAGTAA
Source organism: Eudoraea sp. (assembly GCF_049665975.1). Lineage (GTDB taxonomy): Bacteria > Bacteroidota > Bacteroidia > Flavobacteriales > Flavobacteriaceae > Eudoraea. The sequence goes on along the minus strand of NZ_JBATGR010000271.1, from coordinate 536 downwards.
TTCATAAAACTTTACAAAACAGAGTTTTTGAAAAATTCGCCTTATCAATGTATCGTAGCCTTTCTTTTTGTATCCTGATCCTTCTTTTAGTAAGCTGTAAACATAAAAAAGAAATTGCTACTTCTAAGATTGATCAACCACCAAATATTGTCCTGATTTTTACAGATGATCAGGGTTATCAGGACGTCGGCGTATTTGGGGCAAATGACATCCCAACTCCACACCTCGATCAGATGGCCGGGGAAGGTGTAAAATTAAGTAGTTTTTATGCTGCCCAGGCGGTTTGTTCAGCATCAAGGGCCGGACTATTAACGGGTTGTTATCCTAATCGTATTGGGATTCACAATGCCTTTATGCCTGATAGCAAAATTGGTCTGCATCCTTCTGAAACCACTATTGCAGAATTGCTTAAAGCAAACGGATATGCTACCGGCATTTTTGGAAAATGGCATTTAGGGGATCATCCTGATTTTTTACCAACAAAACAGGGTTTTGATGAGTATTTTGGAATTCCGTATTCTAATGATATGTGGCCC
>NZ_JBATGR010000270.1:0-10783 GCF_049665975.1 Eudoraea sp. | reverse complement strand
AAATGAGCAAGTTAATACGGATAATTCATTGCTCAATAAGCAATTTCTTAAACCATAGTAAATTGGGATGTACGTTAGTTCTGGACACTAGTCATCTATCTCTTACCGTGAAGTAAAATTTGATGTTAAAACAAAAACACAGGAATTAGCTGCACAAGTTTTATGAGCACCATGGAATAGAAATACATCCAATCTTGTTAAACTCATGAGGACCCGGATAGTTTCAGATACTTATAAGATATAACTAGAATATAAATTGTATTTACTATACTTTAAATGGGAGCCTCCTTTAAGAAGATTACAGGATGAGCTCTGGTTTTTGGCCTGTTGGGCTGGCTGCTTTTGGGGTAATTTTTAGTCTGCATATTATGGGGTTTTGGGGGTTGAGCGATTGTTATTCTGTTACTTTTATATTTTAAATATATATAAAAAATAGAAAAGCACTGATATAACGTAAGTATTTTCGTTCAAATGCAAACCAACCAGTCTGTAATTTTGTTTATTTTTACCGCTCTAAAATTAGCAAAGCTGCTGAAAAATAGGGGTTTATGTCTAAATCGACTATCCCAAAACAAATCTATATGCATTCATTGATAAACTAAAATTTTAGAATATATTTCATTGAAAGAAGGCCTAATCGCTAATGACTCCTGATTAATTACACTTGTTAGTATTCCATTATAGTAGGACACACATATATTTATGGATTACTATTTACAAGTATAACAGACAACTATTTTATTGTTCTTATTGTCCCTGGAAAATCATTAATCTTCATACATAAGATCTGCGGTTGCCGGGGGATTGTCAACCTGCATAATCCACTTTTCATCATTATATTTTCCATTTAAATCAGAAACATAAGCGACCTCGGCTTCTTCTTTAGCTTTAAAATCAGCCAAATAAACATAATACAAACCATTTTTCTTATTGTAAAATTGTTTCGCATTCAACCCCTGTTCATTCAGCTGATTCATAAAAGCATTTAAATATTTTTTGGTTTTATACACATTGGCAATTACGTAATAGCCAGATTGTACACCAATATCAGATAGATTTTGAATTTTTATTGGTAGTTTAATATACTCCTTACGTTCAGAAACGGATAATTCATCAGATGTATTAATTTCTAAACTCTTGGCTGTTTTAAATTCTATATTATTGGCAGCAGAGTTGGATTCGCCGTGGTTTGATGCCAATATGGTATTTTCCGGATTGTTGAAATCCTGTAAATTGGTTTTAATACTATTTTCAACATCACTTCGTAAAATCCGTACAATCATTTCAAACTTTTTCTCGAATTGGGAGTTCCGCGCATTCTCTATTGAGTCTTGTCTTAATATTAACTCGTCCAAAATTAAACGGTTTTGGTAAGCAAGAGAATTAGAATCTTCCTCTTGAGGAATAGTATATGCTACAAGAGTAGTCTCTGGTGTATTTTTTAAATTTTTATTTTTACTTCCAGATGACTTTTTAGTATCTCCTTTTGATTTACTTTGATCATTAGTTAATTTCGCTATTTGAGCTTCATACTTTTTAATAAGTTCATCAATCTGTTTCTTCTTGTCTTTATTTTGATTCTCCTTTAATTGCGCCAATTGTTCTTCGTAATTTTGAACAATTTCATCAATTCTGTTTTCTTCAGATTTTACTACATAGCCACCTATTGCGGAAGATTGATTTTTAAATGTATATGCTAAGGACAATTCATGATTCCAGCCAAATGCTGCATTTTGATCCAGGATATTCTTTTCTACCAAATACCCAAGAGATAACTTTTTACTAAGATTAAAACCTAAACCGATAGACATTCCATAGGTATCATCAAGTGTACTTTGAAACCAGCCATATTTAGGTAATTCAAGCAGAACAGACCCCACATATGCAAGACTTCCGTCCTCATTTTGGCCTAATTGTACAAGCGGCATTAATCTGGCATTGGAGAATAAACCGGAATTGGCCATAAATGCATGTGTATATTGCAGAGATGCTTTAACAGTTTTTGTATTAAAACTTGTTAAAAATTCATTGGTGGTCTGACTATATCTTAAAAGATCCTCCGCATAGATTCCGACATCAAATTTGCCATATGAGAATGTTATTCCCGGCTGTATAGCAATCTTATTTTCTAACTTAGCTTCCAGTATTTGAGGGTCATTTTCCGTGGCAACCACACGATTTTTATCTAATCCCAGGCTGTAATAGGTAACATTTGTACCAAATGTTAATTTACTTTTCGATCCTAATTGCACAGAAGTGGCGTAATTTGCATTAAAACCAAACTCCTGAATAACCCCTATTCGTTGACTGTAAACACCTATACCCAACGCGGTATGTTCATTAAATTTATTGCTAAACCCCAGATAGTAGTTTTGATTATTATCTTCAAAAGCAGCATACTGATTTCTATGCAAAATATTCAGATAAGATTTGTTTTCCCTAACCAATGAAAATGTTGGGTTTATTAGGAACCTATTAAAAAACAACTGATTATGATAAGCAGTGTTTGTACTTAGATCAGAGATTGCTTCCTGACCGTAAGAAGCTTGAATACAGAAAATCAGGCAAAACACTTTAAGTACGAAGACTTTCTTAATTATGTAGGTGTTACAGTTCATCTGATTGAAATTTAAAGTTTATTCTGAATACTTATAATCCGATTTATACTTTTTTAACTAGTGCTTATCGGGTTGGATAATTCGAAAAATTTCGTATTAACTATGCGTATTTTTCAATGGAATAGTTATTTTGAAACTATCGATCCTGGTGCTACCAGACAGATCATTGATGAGTACCTGTTTGGTTTAGGTTATAGCGCTGTTAAGCCTTTAATCATCATCATAAACAGAGCTTGCGAAATTTACTTTTACATCATTGCTAAAAACTTCTGCAAAGTTATATCCGCCATTTTCCTCTTGTTGGTTCTTTTTGGGATGCGAAAAAGAGAATGCCACTTGCTGAGTAGATTCTTCAGCATTTCCGCGATTAGACATTACATAGCCCATTCCATTCCCGGTAAGGGAAATTGCAAAATCATCTTTATCGCTATTAATAGGGCTGCCTAAATTTACAGACCAGCCCACTTTTTTATTAAAAACCTGTACCATGAATACATCCAGGCCGCCGTGACCTTTATGACCATCTGATGCGAAGAATAGGGTAGTACCTCCTGCAAGATTAGGGTATAGGTCGTTCTTTTTTGTATTTACCTTTTCTCCTAAATTCTTTGCAACCCCCATGCTACCATCTTTGTTTATTGCAGACACATAGATATCATATTTTCCAAAAGTGCCTGGCATGTCTGAGGCAAAAAACAATCGTTTGCCGTCATGAGTAACTGTAGGGTGCATACTGGAATAATATTTAGGCGATAATGCAACTTCTTTAATATTTTTCCATTGTCCATTGATCTTTTCTGCCCGATAGATTTTATGAACTAGTTGTTTTTTAGAGAAAACACCATACTTGGGTTGTATATAACTGGCTTTACTGAAATAAGCGGTGTTCCCATCTGCCGTAACCGTAATTGGAGTTTTATAGGCATTTTTGTAATTAAATGTTTTATCGTTTAAGGCCACTAAATCATTTTCCTCTTCCAATACCTGTTGTGTCAGGTCGACTAGTGATTCATCGGGTTTGTTTGATGAGCCTTTTACGGAGTTGTTTTGATAGGCTAATGACTCATCTATATGGTATTCGGCCTTAATTTGTGCCAACCAGTTTTTGGTATCATTGGTGCCGGCTATATCCGATCCAGATGTCTTTTTCAATGCATATTGATAGCGTTCAGAGTAACCGGAACCGAGGATGCCATCTTCACTGATAGCTATCAGTTTTTTATACCAAAATACGGCAGTCTCGTAATTTTGACTTAAAAAATTGGCATTGCCCAGATCTTCATAAATTTCTCTTTCGGCGTAGCCCAGGTTTAATAACTCCTGATAATTACTCGCCCGTTTACTGGCTTCATAAATATCCGGATTCACAGATTTGGAAAGCTTAGGATTCTGCGCATACGATGAATAGCAAAAAAACGTTAGTAAACATCCTAAAGCTACTTTGTAGGTTAAAGCATTCTTCATAGGTCAAGATATTGGGTTATTAATAATCCAAAGATCACAAAATGTTTGGAGCTATGACCTAGCAAAAATTCATAGGTTTTCGATAAATAGAGTCATTTATCGGATGAATGGAAGGGTAGAAAGGATTGTAATGCTACTTAAAAAAGTTTCTTAAGCCTTGCTATGATTGGGTTTAAGGACAATTTTGTTTTGAAAAGAAATTATTGATCGTTTTTTGGAAAAAAACTTCCTGAAAACTGTTGTTTTTTGAAGAATTGAGAGAAAAATTAGTTTTTTTAACATAAAGTTTGTGCTTTTTAGCTGTAACTTATTGGAGATATTTAAGCAGATAGTTAAATTGGAGCAGGCTATTTTAAGGTGTAATAAATGTTAAGCTGTTATACCTTCGCTGCTAACATAAAAGACATAAAATAATCAAACTTCCCTATCTTTATAAAATACATCTAATGAGAATAACTTCATTTAAAAGATATTATTGTCAACAACTATTTACTTAAAATATTTTTATTACTATTCAGAAACCTGTTGAATAATCGCTACCATTATGTATATTAATGACATTGTATGATACACTATTGGTTTATAATCATCAAAATTTTAGTGTTGCGCAATTTCCAAAGCTCTTTAGAAGCGGGAGAAACTTTCAAGCGTACATTTAAAGTTAGACTTTTTGATTGTGATGGTCTTCGTGTAATGACCGCATGGAAATACCCGGCATATATGGATTTTATGCGTTGGGAACTTATTGCCAGATCAAAATTATACAGGGCAATAGTAAAAAGGGGGCTTGCGCCAACACTGGGTTCTCAAAAGATCATCTATCGGAAACCTTTGAAACTATGGACAAAGTTCGATGTAGTTCTAAAAACTGCAGGCTGGGATGATAAGTGGGTATATCATATTCATAAATTCGAACAAGATGGGGAACTTAAGGCAATTGGTGTAACCAGGGCGCTAATTTGGAAAAGGGATGTGCCTAGCGTTCTTTCCGAGATTATGCAGGAAGTGGGCATATCGCAAATGAAAGAACCTCATTTATGGATATTGGAATTATTTAACAAGGACAGTGAAATTATTTCGGATAATCAACCAGAGACAGAAATTCTAAAAGATTAATTTTTCTTACGCAATTCCAGATGCTGCTGCAATAAACCCTTCAAACGCTACATATAGGCCTTTAATGCTACAACGGCAATATAAGGATGAAGTTTTCAGGAATGGTCATTTGGTTTTCATCTAAAAACGTATAAAGCTCCGCTTATTGAATATCAATTGTAATTGCCATCCCGATAATTAAGCTCAAAACAGCCCATAGTGTTTTCATAACCCAAAGTATAGTTAATCCAGTTTGTTCAAAACTAAATGGGAATGATCTAAATCAGTTTAATAATAGCAGACGGTAATGACCGTAATCATTGCCAGACTTGTTTGTAATCAATTACTTTGAAATTTAGATTTATAGTGATATTAAGCAATAAGAAATTAAAAATAGTTGAAGTATGTTGTTAGAAGAGGAGCATAAAACGATTGAGATACCTATAGGACAAGTCGTTCTAAGAGGAAACCTCTTTGTGCCCGAAAACGCCAATGCCTTGGTACTTTTTTCGCACGGAAGTGGAAGTAGCAGGCTGAGTCCCAGAAATAACTATGTGGCAAATGTACTTCAGCAAGAGGGACTTGCCACCCTATTATTCGATCTGTTAACTGAAGAAGAAGATCGGCTCTACAAAACGCGCTTTAATATTGATCTGTTGACTCAAAGATTGATAGCCGTAACGGAATGGATAAAAATACAGCAGCAAACCAAAGGATTACACCTGGCTTATTTTGGAGCCAGTACAGGAGCGGCCTCAGCATTAAGTGCTGCGGCATACTTTGGTGATGAAATTGGCGCGGTGGTCTCCAGGGGGGGCAGGCCAGATCTTGCTATGACCGAGTTGCATATGGTAACTGCACCTACACTGTTGATCGTTGGTGGTTGGGACAAAGTGGTAATAATACTGAATCAAAAAGCCTATAGCAAATTGAGATGTGAACGGAAACTGGAAATTATTCCCGGAGCTACACATCTTTTTGAAGAACCTGGCAAATTGGAGGAAGTGGCGGCATTATCGGCAAAATGGTTTACAAAACATCTAAAATCAAAAAGGCCCAATAATGTTTAAAGATAGAATAGATGCGGGAATTCAGTTGGCAAATAAATTACTGCCATTTAAAGATAAAGAAGTAGTAATTCTGGCCATTCCCCGAGGTGGATTACCCATTGCGGTAATTGTTGCAAAAGCGCTGCAAGCCCCTTTGGATGTTGCTCTTTCCAAAAAAATTGGTCATCCATTTAACAGGGAATATGCCATTGGCGCTGTAAGCCTGGAAAATAGTATTCTTAATGATGTCTCAGGGGTTCATAAAAACTATATTGTCGAAGAAACAGCGCGAATTAGGGAAAAATTAAAACAGCGACACCAACAATACTATAAAAGCAGACAGCCAAAAGATTTAAAGGATAAGATTGTAATTATTATAGATGATGGCATCGCCACAGGAAACACCATTCGGGTTACCGCAGAATTGGTTCGTACCCAAAATCCCAAAAAAGTAATTGTGGCTATTCCCGTGGCACCCGGTTCGGCTGTTAAGAATCTTGAAGATTCATCCCATATAGACCAGGTAATCTGCTTACAGACTCCATCTGATTTTATGGCTGTAGGGCAGTTCTATGAATTTTTTAACCAGGTCTCCGATGAAGAAGCCATACAGTTATTAGAAGAATGTAATAAGGCTTAATTAAAATACAAGAATGCTAAAATTTACTTAGGTTTTTGAAATTGAGTGCATCATTCCACGGCTTATTTCATTATTGATAATGGCAATATATGCCAAGGATAGCTCATTAATAGTTTTAAGCATAATCTGTTTATCCAACTGATCTGAATCATTCCAAAAGTTTTTTCTTAATACTAAGTTTATACATTAAAGTGGGAATTATTCTTAGGAATATTTTGAATATGATCAAATTATGTTGTCATGATAAAAAAATTAGAAACCAAAGAATGCATAGAGCTGTTGAACAATAATTATATTGGGCATTTGGCATTCATATCACAAAAAGAACCTTATGTACTTCCAATTACCTATTATTACAATCAGGCAAATAATACAATTATAGCCTATTCTTCGGAAGGCCATAAGGTGGAGGCTATGCGGAAAAATGATACGGTCTCACTAGAAGTCGAAGAGATAAAGTCTGTAAATAATTGGCGATCTGTACATTTACATGGTACGTTTGAAGAATTACAAGGAATTGATGCCAAATACCTTTTACATGAGTTTACCCAAAATGTAAAAAAGATAATTACCCGAAAGGAAGGTGTACACCCCAAATTTATCGGCGAATTTTCAAGTAAATTAGCTGAACAGGGTATACCAATAGTATATCGGATCAATATAAATGAGATTACTGGAAAATACCGGGAGGGCCCGAAATAGACTAGAGGGATAATTCCAGGATGCAAGTCCTGTCTATTGTAATTGTTTTAACCGGCTTGCAACTCACTGTTCAAAATTATAGTAGAGCTTGGGATACTAAAGGAAATTTGTTGTGTGAGAAATGATTTCAGGTTTTAGGAATCACTGTTTTGTAAATAAAAAAGCAATGAAAAAATATATCAAACACTTCGATGAAATAGGGATACAAGATATTCCGCAGGTAGGTGGCAAAAACGCTTCTTTAGGTGAAATGTATAACAAACTTACATCCCAAGGGCTAAAAGTGCCCAATGGTTTTACGACTACTTCTGATGCTTACTGGAATTTTCTGGATGAAAATTCCCTTCGAAAACCTTTACAAATTGCTTTAGCACAATTAGATACCGAAAATTATTATAATCTGAACGAAATTGGGGCAAAGGCCCGTAAGATGATTTTGGGTGGAAAACTGCCATCAGATCTTTCCCGAAAAATTATTGAAGCCTATCAAAATTTGTATAAAAAGGAACAGTTTGCTGTCGCGGTACGCAGCAGTGCCACGGCCGAAGACCTGCCTGATGCAAGTTTTGCGGGCCAGCATGATACATTTTTGAATATAAAGGGCAGAGCTGCATTACTTAAAGCAGTCAAAAAGTGTTTTGCTTCTTTATATACAAATCGTGCAATTAAGTATCGCGAAGAAAAGGGTTTTAAACATGATGAGATAGCGCTCTCTGTAGGAGTACAAAAAATGGTGCGGGCAGACATGGGCTGTTCCGGCGTCGGTTTTACTATTGAACCTGAATCCGGCTTTGAGAATGTCATCTTGCTATCCGGTGTATGGGGATTAGGGGAGAATATTGTTCAGGGTACTGTTAATCCCGATGAGTACTACATATTCAAGCCAGGACTGGAATTGGGAAAATACCCCATCATCCAGAAAAAAATGGGGGATAAAAAATTAACCATGATCTATGAAGAGTCCAAAAAGGAGACTCCAACAGTCAATATACATACACCGCTTCCGAGACAGCGACAGTTTGTATTATCAGATGAAGAAATAATTACTTTGGCACAATGGGCTTCGGTAATTGAAAAACACTACCAAAAACCTATGGACATCGAATGGGCAAAGGATGGACTTACCAATGAACTCTATATTATTCAGGCCCGTCCTGAAACGGTTCATCAGAGTAAGAACAAAAAACTACACATCCAATATAAACTACAGGAAAAAGGGAAAGTACTGACTAGCGGAAATGCGGTTGGTTCCAAAATAAAAGTTGGGATACCCTGTCTGTTGCAATCGCCCAAAGAGGGAAAAAATCTGACAACGGAACATATAATTGTTACCGATACCATAACGCCAGACTGGGATCCCTTATTGAAACAAATAGGTGGTATTATAACCAATAAAGGCGGAAGAACCAGCCATGCTGCAATAGTAGCACGGGAGCTGGGCGTTCCGGCAATTGTGGGTTGCCATAATGCCACGGCTATTATTGAGGATGGGGAAATGATTACTTTATCCTGTTCGGAGGGTAAAACGGGATATGTCTATGATGGTAAACTTCTTTTTAAAGAGGAGGAAATCGATTTTTCAAACATACGGATGCCGCATACCGAGGTAAAAATGATATTGGCCGATCCAGAAAATGCTTTTCAATTATCACTTTATCCTAATGATGGCGTAGGTTTATTGCGAATGGAATTTATCATAACCCACTCTGTAAAAGTGCATCCCATGGCCCTGGTCAAATTTAATAAGTTAAAAAATGCCACCATAATACAGCAAATAAACAAACTTACGCAGGGTTATACGAACAAGCAGGACTATTTTATAGATCAACTCTCACAGGGTATCGCCACTATAGCGGCGGCATTTTATCCTAAAGAGGTCATAGTTAGGTTGAGCGATTTTAAAACCAATGAATATGCCAACCTGATTGGGGGCAAGGATTTTGAGCCAAAAGAGGAAAACCCAATGTTGGGATTTCGGGGGGCATCCAGATATTACAACAACCTCTATAAAGAAGGGTTTGCCCTGGAATGTGCTGCCATTAAAAAAGTACGAGATACCATGGGTCTTGATAATCTTAAAGTTATGGTTCCTTTTTGCAGAACGTTGGAAGAAGGTAAAAAAGTGGTAGCCATTATGGAAGAAAACGGATTGAAAAGAGGCGCGAAGGGTCTTGAAATTTATACGATGGTAGAAATTCCAAGCAATGTAATTTTAGCAGAGGAATTTGCTAAAATATTTGATGGATTCTCCATCGGTTCGAACGATTTAACCCAACTTACTTTAGGAATAGATCGCGATTCCGAATTGATGGGCCAATTGTTCGATGAAAATGACCCCGCTGCCAAAAAGATGATCGCTATGGCCATAGCTTCAGCACGAAAGACCAATACAAAAATTGGGCTGTGCGGACAAGCGCCCAGCGACTTCCCGGAATTTGCCAGTTTCTTGGTAAAGGAAGGCATTAATAGCATATCCTTTAATCCGGATGCCCTATTACAGGGGATTGAGAATATTAACAGGGCTGAGAAAGGTTTTGTAACCTTTGGGCAGGCTGCCAGCAGTAATTAATATTCTCTTTTGGAACAATCAAAGTCGGAGTAGCCGGTTTAACTGGATTGAACTTTAAATGAATAATACGTACTGGCAAAACACAAAAAATCTACAATGCATGCCAAAAGAAAATTAGCCGCAATTATGTTTACCGACATTGTCGGTTATACGGCCTTGATGGGATCAGATGAGGATAGGGCATTTGAAGTGTTGGAAAAAAGCCGGGATATTCATATCAAAAGCATCAATAAATTCAGTGGCAAACTTATCAAAGAAATGGGCGATGGTATGTTAGCTCAATTTGATACTGCAATTGACTCGGTGTTGTGCGCAATCGAAATACAAAAACAGGCCAGGCAGCAAATCAAAGAGAAAATTCGGATCGGATTACATCTGGGTGATATCACTTTTGATCATGAAGATATTTTTGGAGATGGCGTAAATATTGCCTCTCGATTACAAGCGGCCGCAGACCCCGGAGGTATTTATATCTCTGAATCTATCCAAAAATCCATTCGGGCCAAAAGCGCTGTTAAGACGAAATACCTGGGTCAGGTCAAATTAAAAAATGTTGATTATCCGGTAAACACCTATTGTATAGTAGCAGATGGACTACCAATCCCTTCTGCGGCTAAAATAGAGCAGCTTAAGGGAAATAGTCTGT
>NZ_JBATGR010000269.1:0-2100 GCF_049665975.1 Eudoraea sp. | reverse complement strand
AACAAAAAAAAACATCAAAAGAATTCAAAATTCTTTTGATGCTATTGCTAAGTTCAAAGGCGTGCGTATTATCTATAATGTAGATTATATGTAATTAAACATTGCTTAATGCCTCTGCCAATTCCGTTTTTTTGTTTCTACTCAATGGAATAGATCTGCCGCTTACTTCAACATTCTTACTGTTAAATTTCTCTATCTTTTCAAGATTAACAATGTAAGACTTATGAATCCGCAAAAATTTATCTTCAGGCAATTGTTTTTCAAAAGCCTTCATCGTTGAAAGTATCACAATATTAGCCTCATCTGTAACCAATTTTATATAGTCACCTAAGGCTTCTATCCACTTAATTTCGTTAAGGATTACCTTTCTTTTCTTAAGATTGCTTTTAACGAAAATATGTTCTTCATCTTCATTTACCTTATTCATTTGCTCATATTTAGCTACTGCTCTTTTCACAGAAGCATCAAAACGAGCCATTGTAATGGGTTTATGAAGATAATCTGTTACATCATAGTCAAATGCTTTGAGGGCATAATCCGGTTTACCTGTTATTAAAATTACCTGTGGTCTGTTCTCCAGGGACTCCAATAAGTCAAAACCACTAATAATAGGCATTTCTACATCAAGAAAAATCAAGTCGATTTCATTATTCTTAATGCCGTTTTTGGCTTCAATAGCATTACTGTAATCAGCAATAAGGGCTAGGTTAGGATGATTGTTAACTAATTTTGCAACTGCCATACGTTGCATAGACGAATCATCAACAACAATACTTCTTAGTTTCATAAAGGGGTTGATTTGTGGGGTTAAATCATCGACAAAGTACCGAAAAAACAAGTTTAACTGCAATAAAAGTTGTAAACATTGTTAAATTTTGCGTGTAAATGGTAAATGATTATACATTTTAAGTTTAATAGGTTAAGTTTAATTTCTATGATTCTTGATACCTATAACGAAGATTTTTTCAATTTCTTGTAATTAGAACTAATTATTATTACTTTTGCGCTCCTAAAAAATATAAAATAATATGAACAATTACGAAACTGTTTTCATTTTAAATCCCGTTCTATCAGACACTCAGATAGAGGAAACAGTAAAGAAATTTGAGGATTTCTTAAAGAAAAATGGAGCCAAAATAGTGGCTAAAGAAAATTGGGGGCTTAAGAAATTAGCCTATCCAATACAGAACAAAAAAAGTGGTTTTTATCACTTATTTGAATTTACTGCACCGGGGGAGGTAATTACACCCTATGAACAGGAATTCAGAAGAGATGAGCGTATTATGCGTTTCCTTACCGTTAAACTGGATAAACATGCCATTGAATGGGCGGAAAAAAGAAGAACAAGATTAAAAGCTAAAGCGTAAGTAATATGGCATCTATAGAACAACAAGCAAAAGGCAAAAAGGACGGTGAAATCAGGTATTTGACTCCCCTTAATATTGAGACTAATAAGCAAAAGAAATATTGCCGATTTAAAAAATCCGGAATCAAATATATAGATTATAAAGATCCTGATTTTTTGATGAAATTGGTAAATGAACAAGGGAAACTTTTACCAAGAAGATTAACCGGAACTTCATTGAAGTATCAACGAAAAGTGGCCCAGGCCGTTAAAAGAGCACGTCATTTGGCACTTATGCCATATGTTGGAGATTTATTAAAATAAAAAATAGCGGATCATGGAACTTATTTTAAAAGAAGACGTCCAAAACCTTGGTTTTAAGGATGACGTAGTGAAAGTTAAGAATGGGTACGGTAGAAACTACCTTATACCTAGGGGAGTAGCCATGCTGGCCACTCCATCGGCCAAAAAAGTGCTTGCCGAAAACTTAAGGCAAAAAGCGCATAAAGAGAAAGAGGTAGTAGCTACCGCCAGTAAAACTGGGGAAGCATTAAAAGAACTGCAAATTAAAATTTCAGCTAAAGTAGGAGCTGCGGAAAAATTATTCGGGTCTATATCAAATATGGATGTAGCGGAGGCTTTGGCTAAAGAAGGTCATGAAATTGATAAAAAGTATATCATTATCAAAGGAGGAACAATTAAGCGCGCAGGGCCTTATGAAGCTCAAATTAGACTTCATAGAGATGTAGTTGTCG
>NZ_JBATGR010000268.1:0-2941 GCF_049665975.1 Eudoraea sp. | reverse complement strand
AAATAATACTTTCCATTATACTTATGAACCCATGCAGCTTCAAAGAAACGTCGTTCATTATCACCTGCCAGTATTGGGTTACCATTTTTATCAAGAATCTGCACATCTTTTGGGGTCTCTGCAAATCTTAACATATTATCAGCAAGTTTCGCGATTTTAGGAGTTAAGGCAGGTTGGTCTGTAAGGGGGTAGGTATCTTCTTCCTTATAGGTTCCGCTAGCCCATCGTTGTAACTGACCTCCCCAAATACCCCCAAAATACATATAATAGACACCATCGGTATCTTCAAAAACAGCAGGATCCATACTATAACTTCCTTCTATAGGCTGCTCTTTTGCGTTAAATGGCCCATAAGGATTTTCACTTGTGGCTACGCCAATTTTAAATATATCTGATTTATCCTTGACAGGGAAATAGAAATAATAGATACCATTTTTTTCTGCCGCATCAGGGGCCCACATCTGCCTTCCTGCCCAGGGCACGTCTTTAATGTCCAAAGCAACCCCATGATCTGTAACATTTCCTCCAATACTATCCATCGAGAAAACATGATAATCTTTCATATCAAAGTGACTCCCTAAATCATCTTCCGGAACACCCGATTCAAAATCGTGGGAAGGGTAGATGTACAATTTTCCTTCAAATACGTGTGCGGATGGATCAGCAGTATAGATATCTGAAATTAATGGCAAAGGGTTTACTCTGATGGTTGAGATTGTATCTTCGGGAAGCTTATCTATGGAAGATTCTGATATTTTGTTTGTTGTTTTATCCTTGCATCCAAAGAGTAGGATTGCAGCCAACAATTTCACACTTAAAATTTTAAATTTCAAAGGATCCATAAATTGATTTTAGTTACATTATTTTGTGCTTAAAAGTTATTGATTTCATTTATCAAGGTCCTTAAGTTATCTTCTAAACAAACTGATGAAAGATAATCAAAAAGAATGTTCTTTATTTCCACCGGCACTTAATTCCCGGGGGCATAAGGGAATTTTAATGATTTATAATGCTCCAGGCTTTCTTCCGGTCTTTCCACACCTGGTGGCAGTTCTTTTCCGGAAAATGTTTGAAAATAGAGCAGACAGGCATTCCTCCACCACCTGGCTTCCTGAAGCTGAATTTCAAGAAGCATCCTTACTTCATTGTATTGATCATCAGAAATATAAGTTTTGGCCTGCTTCCAGATGCTAATCATTTCTTCTACCTGGTCAACACCTTTTTGATATTTTAAAGCAATTGCATCCCATAATATTCCTCCATTCTTTAGCTTATAATCCCAGGGTAAATGATGAAACCACAAGAGGTATTCTTCCGGGCAAGTTTCCGGGTCATTGAAAATTTTGGCAATCTCAGGGGCATACTGAGCTGTAGCATTGCTTCCTGAAGGGGTACGATCAAATCCAATACCGTTCTTATCGGCATTGTGGTAATACGTAGGATTCCACTCAGGCCTGCTTAAATCACTCACCCATGGACCCGGACCATAATGATGACCTGTATCCATTAAATGGTGTAAACCCATTGGTGTCATATAGTTAACAACAGCTTCTCTTGAAGTGATCATTATGCTTTTAACAAGCTTAACAAATTCTGGATTATTGGAATAGGTTAAATGCAACCACTCTTCCGCAATTATTTCCGAACTTAAATATGGATCCCATGCCAAACGTCCATATCCATACCAGTTAGCCTGCGCAAAGGGATGCCCAGTCCAATTCATATCTGTCCCAATATTTGCCACTCCGGCCATTCCGGATATTTTTTTATTGAATAACGATCCATCGATAACTTTAGCCACTGTGGTATTTTTGCCTTTTCGAAAGGTCTCAGCGTCTAAAACTTCTTCGTAAAGTTTAGGAAGAAATACCAGATGGGAACTAAAACCAAGATATTCCTGGGTAATCTGGAACTCCATAACCAGTGGTGTATTTGGCATTGCTCCAAACATAGGATGAAAAGGCTCTCTCGGTTGAAAATCAATTGGCCCGTTCTTTACCTGAACCAAAACATTATCCAGGAAATTACCATCATAGGGTACAAATTCTGTATAGGCTTGTTTTGCCCTGTCTGTTGCATCCGTTTCAGAATACACAAAGGCTCTCCAAATTACCAATCCACCAAATGGTTTTAATGCAGATGCCATCATATTTGCCCCGTCTACATGGGTTCTTCCATAATTCTGTGGGCCGGGTTGTCCTTCGGAATTGGCCTTAACCAAAAAACCACCAAAGTCCGGGATAAATTTATAAACCTCTTTTACTTTATTATTCCACCATTCAATTACGTCCTTATCCAAAGGGTCTGCAGTATTCAATCCTCCTATTTCAATGGGAGCTGAAAACCTGGCTGTTAAATATACTTTTATCCCATACGGCCTAAAAACATCAGCTAAAGCAGCTGCCTTTTCTAAATAGTCAGAGTTCAATACCAGGGTATTGGCATTTACATTGGTTAATACAGTGGCATTAATACCTATTGAGGCATTCGCCCGTGCATAGTCTTTATAGCGCTGGTCTATATAAATGGGTAATTTCTGCCAGTTCCAGAGTGAAAACCCGGCATATCCCCTTTCTACAGTGCGGTCAAGGTTGTCCCAATGATTGAGCATTCGTAATTCAATCTTTGGTGTTTCTACGATATTAATCCCATCGAGTGATTTGTGCATTTTCATCAATTGCAACAATTTAAATACTCCGTAAAGTATTCCTACATCTTCGTTCGCAGAAATCAGTAAAATTCCCTTTCCATCCAGGAACACCGATTTAACAATAAATCCTTCTTTGCCAATCCGTTCAAAATCTGTCTTTAGTGTACTCTGTATCTCCTGGTTTAAATCATTTTTCTTAACCACCCACATGGTATTCAATAAATTGGGAGAATCCCGCACATCGGATACTCGTTCTAACATGGCATCCATACCTCTGATAAGTTCATTCCT
>NZ_JBATGR010000267.1:0-5220 GCF_049665975.1 Eudoraea sp. | reverse complement strand
GGTCTGCACATCCTTCCTTATATGAGGTGAAAAAAGTATACCAATATGTGAAATTTGACTCTGAAAATCCAAAATCGGGGAAAGTTACCCTGACCAATAAATATGATTTTACAAATCTCTCGGAATTCGATTTTTCCTGGAGGTTGATGGAAAATGGAATTCAGATCGCTAAGGGGAACCTACCTGAGGTAGATTTAGTTCCCTATGCATCAAAAGAAATACAGCTAGAACTTCCTGAACTTCCAAACACAAACGCAGAATATTTTTTAAACATTTTTGCAACCGCCAAAACAGCTTCGGCTTTAATCCCAGAGCATTTTTTAATAGCCTATGAACAATTTCAACTAACCGATTACACACCCGCTTTTTTTGAAAATAATATTGAAGGATTATGGGTAAGAAAAGAGAATAACACTATCAAAATCCTTGGAGACGGATTTGAAATTGGGTTCAACAGCGGTGATGGTACACTTGTTACTTTGGATTACGGTCAAGGGAACATTATTAAAAAAGGACAGCGCGTAAATTTCTGGCGTGCACCGACCGACAATGATTTTGGCTACAAGATGCCCTTGAAACTAAAAAAGTGGAAGGAGGCTACCGATAATCAAAACCTAATTGCTGTAGAGTTGAACTCCAATGAAGGGGAAAAAATAATGGATGTGGTACAATTGACCAACAATCCTTTTAAGGTCAAAAATAATTTACAGTTGACTACAACTTATGCATTGCCAGCTGTTGAAGGGCATGTAGCTTTAGCATATAGCATCAACAATAAAGGGGAAATATTGGTGAGTACTCAGCTAAAGAGTATTGATGAAACTCTTCCCATTTTGCCGCGATTTGGAAATAATTTCGTTATCGATAACGCCTACGAAAATGTCACATGGTATGGCAGGGGAGCCCATGAAAACTACCAGGACCGTAAAACTTCGGCCTTAGTGGGCTTGTACAAGGCAAAAGTTGAAGATTTATATTTTGAATACATTCGTCCACAGGAAAATGGTAACCGCACGGATGTGCGCACACTTTCTTTTACCAATGCCAATGGAAAAGGAATTTTAATTACCGCCCCTACTACTTTTGGGTTTAGCGCGCATCACCAATACAATTCAGATTTTGATGAAGGAGAAGAGAAACAGCAACGCCACACATTTGATATTCCAAAACGAGATCTGATTAACATCAATATAGACCAAAGCCAAATGGGTGTTGGGGGAGATAATAGTTGGGGTCTCATGCCACATAAAGAATATCAAATACCTGCTGCCAATCTATCATTCAGTTATATGATAAGGCCAATACAATAAAAGAAAAAGATATATTAATATAAAGAGCCGCTTTTAGCGACTCTTTATATTTTATAGTGTAGTTATGATTTTTCCATCTCCACCCAAGTATTTCCATTTTTATTTGATTCCACGGTAGCTTCTATAAAATTAAGCCCGCGAACACCATCTAACATGGTTGGAAATTCGCCGTCATTATACTTTTCACCCCTAATTGCCCTTGCCGCTCCTAAATAAATATTAGCCATGGAGTCGAAAATCCCTTCGGGATGTCCTGGCGGTAATTTAGTTCCATCAAGAGATAGCTTAGAATTATAGCCATGACCCGGTTTATATATTTTAGTTGGTTCAGTATCACTCAACATATAGAGAAAATTCGGCCTTTCCTGTTCCCATACAAAAGCGGCTTTCTCACCATAAATTCTAATGGCCAATCCGTTCTCTTCACCTGTGGCCACCTGACTGCCCCTTATGACGCCTTTAATATGTTTCCCCATGCGTAATAATACCGTACCGTCTACATCCATTTGATTATCATCATAGAGGTAATTAAAATCGCACAACAGGGAGTTTACTCTTAAACCTGTAGTATACTCAATAAGATTAAAAGCATGCACCCCTATGTCTCCCATACATGAACTTATTCCTGCCTTTTTTGGATCGAGCCTCCAGACAGAGGAACGTTTTGCTTTATCGTGAATTATTGTATTAATCCATCCCTGGTAATATCTGGCATCTACTTTATGAATCTTGCCTAAAGCCCCTTCCTTGATCATCTCCCGCATTTGACGCACCATAGGGTAGCCCGTATATGTATGTGTTACGGCAAAAACCGTCCCTGCCTTTTTATGAGCCGCCTGCAAAATTTTTGCTTCTTCCAAAGTAGTCGTCATTGGTTTCTCGCAGATAACGTTAAAACCATTGTCCAAGAGTTTCTTAGCCATTGGGAAATGCAGAAAATTTGGCGTAAGAACAGAACAAACCTGAATTCTTTCTTCTTTAGGCAACTTCAATTCCTCCTCAATAAGGGTGTCAAAATCCTTGTAGATCCTATTTGTTGGAACATCAATTTCCTTTGCAAATTCCATGTTCAAATCAAAATCGGGATTGAAAACTCCACCCACTATTTGGTAATTATCGTTTATATGCGAAGCTACTCTGTGCAATACCCCAATGAGAGAATCCCCTCCTCCGCCTATTACTCCTAATCTAATTTTTTTTGCCATTTTATTATATCATTTTTATTATTCTAATATTCATCTTTACTTCAAAATCTTTTCAAAATATGCCTTTTCTCTTTCTTCCTAATCTTTTGAATAAACCTTTATAACCGGTTCAATTTATATAAAATATCTAAGATTTATAGGCAATTGTTTCGTTTTTAAACAAGAACGCAAACAATACAGAAACCCCAAGTGCAAATGCTGCAGGAAACATCCAGATCATTTCCCAATTATGTGAAACATCTTCCAGAGTAAAATAATCTGTTATTCTTCCGGCTATCCAAAACCCCATTAACATACCAACGCCATATGTAGCCAGGGTAATCAATCCCTGGGCAGCACTTTTATATTTTGGCCCCGCTTTGCTATCAGTATATATTTGCCCGGATACAAAAAAGAAATCATAACAAATCCCATGTAAAGCAATCCCCAAAAGGAGGAGGAATGAAAATTCCCCGGCGCTTCCATAAGCAAAACAGAGATAACGCACCGTCCAGGCCAACATGGCAACTATCATTGTATTTTTGAAGCCAAACCTCTTAAAAAAGTATGGCAAAAGAAGCATAAACATAATCTCTGATATTTGACCTATGGTCATTTTACCCGCCGGGTTTGAGACTCCTATTTCACCCAGGAATTGTCCTGCGTGCTGATAGTAAAAGGCCAAAGGGATACAAATAAATACTGAAGCAAGAAAAAACACTAAAAAATTTCTGTCCTTCAAAAGTTTTAAAGCTTCCAAGCCAATTATATCCGCTATCCTGATTTTTCTATTCCCTGTTATTGAAGGTGGTGTTTTTGGCAGGGTAAAACTAAATATCCCCAAAATGCCTGATGCTACTGCCGTCATTAAGAATGTATTTCTAAGATAGCCTTTGGTTAAACCCTCCATAGAGTCCCAATGAAAGAAATAGCTGATAGCTAAACCAGCCACGATCCAACCCGCAGTTCCGAAAACGCGAACAAAGGAGAACTGTTTTGCAGGGTTATCCATCTGATTAAAGGAAACCGAATTTACCAGTGCTAAGGTTGGCATATACAATATCATGTAACCTAAAATATAAGGGTAAAATCCATCAAAACTTGTTGCATAAGCCAACTGTACCATTAAAATTGCCCCAATAAGATGTAGTACTCCCAAAATTCTTTCGGCATTAAAATAGCGGTCTGCAATGAGACCGATAATAAAGGGAGCAATGATTGCCCCCCAAGATTGTGTAGAATAGGCCATGGCGATCTCAGGGTCACTTGCCTCCAGGCTATTAGGTAAATAAATCCCCATAGTAACATACCAACTACCCCAAATAAAAAACTCCAAGAACATCATTACTGAAAGTTGAACCTGAATCTTTTTATTCATGAAATTTTCTGCTAGCGTTTATAAAAAATATAGTCTAATGAGAGAGGTTCCAGTTCATTATCCCTAAAATTCATTGCAATTTGGGACCTGTGATGTGTAGAATGGTTTATAATATGAAATAATATATCCTGTAAAGTACTTGTGAAAAGCCTGCCTTCTTCATTATCAAAGTCTATCCTTATTTCAAAATCTGTAGCATTCGTTGTTATTTCAAAAGAACTTCGTTGGTTTTCATAATGAATATCCCCCCAATTTTTAATAGGGTGAATCTGCCAAACTTTATAATCAGCAGGTTTCCCAAGAATTCGTGCATTCCATATATTGTGGGCATTAAGGATATGACTGAATAACATTATACTTTTTTCCGGAACCTTATCGAGCTTAATGCACTCCTCGACAAGCTTTTTATTGCAATAAAAATTGTAATCAAAAAGTTGATTAAAAAAAACTTTCATAGTGCATGATGGGTTGTTAGGTAACTTCTTTAGATGCTTTTATCAATAAGTCTCTTGTTGCGATAATCCCCTGTTCTTCGGTTAATTCTTTTCCCTCATACTCAACGCCTATATAACCCGTATAACCGGCATCCTTAACAATTTGTAGCATATGTACATAGTCTATTTTAGTCTCATTTCCATTTGCGTCAAAATCGTGTGATTTAGCACTTACGGCTTTGGCATGAACCATTAGTTCCTTAACACCCTTATAAATATCGTAGTTCTCTGCACAACCGGCAGTGTAATCTTTTGGATCTTTTCTTTTTATACAGAAATTACCAAAATCAGGTAAAGTACCACAATTTGACATATTAACCTGGGTCATCACTTCAGAGAGCATAGCAGCATTTGATGAAAGTCCTCCGTGATTTTCCACAAGTATATTTATATTTTTAGTCTTTGCATATGTCGAAAGCTGTGTAAGACCGTCAATTGAATTGTCTTTCCATTCAATTGGATCAGAACTCCCCGCAAGATTTACTCTAATTGAGTGGCAACCCATAGCGGCGGCGGCATCAACCCATTTATAATGGTTTTCAACAGCTTTATTACGTTCTCCAGGATCAGAGGTTGCAAGGTCTCCTTGCCCATCGATCATTATCAAGACATTCTTTAAACCGTGTTTATCAGCCTCCGCGTTGGATTTATCCACAAAAGATTGCATGGCTTCCTTTGAAAAATTAGCGGGCTCTAACTCTTTGTTATATAGCTGGCTTACATACTCCAGTCCTTCAAATCCCCAATTTTTAGCTTTTTCAGCAAAAATATAAGGATCAACACCATCATTATTAATCATATTATGAATAGACCATTGTGCCAGGGATAGTTTAAAAAAAGGGGCTGTGGTTATG
>NZ_JBATGR010000266.1:0-5623 GCF_049665975.1 Eudoraea sp. | reverse complement strand
TTACTTTGAGTTCCTGGAACGAGAATAGAGTAGTAATAGAAGTTCATATAAAAACTAGCGGTAATAACGAGTCTAAAGTGCAGGAAAAGCTTGATAAAATTACAGTGGATTTTGAAGCCAGCAGTGATATGGTCTCTGCTAAAACTATTTACAATAAAGATAAAGGAAGCTGGGGTTGGAATTGGGGAAAAAGTAACAATGTGAACATGCAAATAAACTATACCATTAAACTCCCAATAAAAAACAGTGTTCATCTAAACAACGACTATGGAAATATTATGCTGGACCGGATTGATGGCCATGCCAAAATTAGTTGTGATTACGGAAGGTTAGAAATTGGTGAACTACACGGAAGAAATAATGAATTAAAATTCGATTACACATCAAAATCAACTATAGAATATGTAAATAGTGCTAAGATTTCTGCTGATTATTCCGGGTTTACGATACAAAAAGCGGGAAATTTATACATCAGTGCTGATTATACAAATGCTGCGATCGGACAAATGGAAAACCTTGAGTATACCAGTGATTATGGTAAATTAGATGTAGATGAAGCCAACAATGTACAAGGTAACGGGGACTACATAAATGTTAAACTGGGTACAATTCACGGGAATATAGATATAAATGCCGATTATGGCTCTGTGGGCATAGCTAATATGGCCCAGGATGCCGGAAATATTTCAATTCGCTCAGATTATACGGGCATAAAAATTGGTTATGATCCTATGTATAATTTTAATTTTGAAATTTCCACTGAGTATGCCGGAGTTAACGGGAAAGATGATTTTGAAATCAGTATAAGTAAGGAGAAATCTAACGACCGTTATTACAAAGGATTTTACGGTAGCGCAGCTAGCGAAAATATGATCTCCATAACGAGTGATTACGGTGGTATCACTTTTATTAAAAATTGAGAAGAACACTTAATAATAAACACTTTTAGCTAAAACACATTATCATGAAGAAATTAATAACACTTGGAATAGCCCTCTGTATAGTAGCCGTCACAAATGCACAATGGGGAAAAAAGATAAAAGGGAACGGGAATATAGTAACTGTAGAACGATCTACGGAAGAATATGACGCCATAGCAGTCGCAGGATGGTTTGATGTTATCCTGGTTGACGGGCAAGAGGGAAAATTAAGTATTAAAGGGGAGGAAAATTTACTGGAGCATATTAAAACGGAGGTAAAGGAAGGCAAATTGGTCATTAAAGTGAAAAAAGGTTTTAACCTTCAACCTTCTTCCTGGAAAAAGGATGGCGGTATTTACGTTACGGTTCCTGTAGAGAGTGTTAATGAAGTGTCCTTATCTGGTTCTGGAGATATTGTTGGAAAAAAAACGATTTCCGCTTCAGAATTTAGCACAAATATGTCGGGCTCCGGAGACATTACTCTGGATCTGGAATCTAAGACGGTTAGCGCATCGATGTCTGGTTCGGGTGACATCAATTTAAGCGGTACTACTGAAGTATTTGATGTTCAAATCTCCGGTTCTGGTGACATTGAGGCTTATGACCTTATTGCCGATAACGTAGATGCAAGAATTTCAGGTTCTGCCGATATTAAAGTTACTGCTAATAAAATGCTAAAAGCAAGGGTATCTGGTTCCGGAGATATTCATTATCGGGGAGATGCAACAAAAATAGATACTAAATCTTCGGGTTCCGGAGATGTCACCAAAGGATAGAAGTACATCAAAAAAAGAAAGACTATCATACCCTGCCGGAAACGTCAGGGTTTTTTATCGACCCTGGTCAGTAAAAACAATCCGCTAAGAAAAAAAAGACCCAGGAATATAGTTGCATTTCTCATACTTCCAGTAAACTGAGCAATAAAGCCATATAAAAAAGTACCTATTACAATCCCTAGTTTTTCTGCAACATCATAGAAGCTGAAAAAGGAAGCCGTATCGGTTGTTTCAGGGATAAACTTGGAATAGGTAGATCTCGATAATGCCTGTATACCTCCCATGACAATTCCCACACAACCGGCTGCAATATAGAAATCTATCGGAGTTATTAAGAAATAGGCATATATGCAGATAAATACCCATAATATATTTATCACCATAAGTGTTCTTATATTTCCAAATCTTTTGGACGCCCTTGCAGTAATAGTTGCACCAAATATTGCGACTAATTGAATTACTAGAATACTGACAATTAAACCTGTGGTACGTTCACTAGCTGAACCCCAGTTAATCTCCTGCTCCCCAAAATAAGTAGCTATCAACATCACTGTCTGTACAGCCATACTGTATACAAAAAAGGCAACCAGAAACCTTTTTAGCTTTACCTCATTCCCTAATTGATGCCATACTCCTTTTAACTCCATAAATCCATTGAAAACGATATTCTTCCGTACCCCTTTCCGCTTAACCCCTACCGGAAGGTAATAGAAGGTATACTGACTGAACAAAATCCACCAAATACCCACAGTGACGAATGAATATTTCATTGCTTTAATCTCAGCTACTTCAGTAGCATCACCCTCTATACCAAAAATATCAGGCTTCATTACCATAGCAAGGTTTAAAAGAAGTAAAATAACGCTTCCTAAATAACCCAACGAGAATCCTTTGGCACTTATGCTATCCTGTTGCTCCGGGAAAGCAATATCCGGGAGGTACGAATTGTTAATTGCAAAACTCACCCAGAAGCCTACAAGACCAAAAAAGTAGCAAACAAGGCCTAAATAAATATTTTCCAATGAAAACCAGTATAGCCCTATACAGGAAATTCCCCCCAGGTAACAAAAGAACTTCATAAAGATTTTCTTATTACCCAAATAATCGGCAATACCAGATATAAGTGGCGTAATAAATGCTATGAATAAAAAGGCTGCTGATGTAAGATAACTTATTAATGGAGCTCTTGCAATTTCACCACCAAATACGGATACTTTCTCAATATCCGCTACTCTAAACAAGGCTCCATAAAAAATTGGAAAAATGGCGGATGCAATTACCAGGCTATATACAGAATTAGCCCAATCATAAAATGCCCAGGCATTTAATAGTTTCTTACTTCCCTTTATTGCAAAAGTTCTGGCCATATAATAAAAAACTGATCCCTATGAACAGCTTCGAATATACAATTATTAGAGGAATCACTAATTTAAATAGCCTATTGAAATGAAGTTACACCAAACTTCTGAGCTTCCTGTTTTGCCAATGGAGCCCATTGCGTTAAATTCGCAATCCTGGTATCATTAGATGGGTGGGTACTTAAAAATTCTGGTGGTGCATTACCTCCTGCATTAGCCTTCATTCGTTTCCAAAGTTCAGCGGCCTCATCCGGATTATAGCCTGCAATGGCCATAATCTGAAGTCCTATCCTATCCGCTTCCGATTCATGACTGCGGCTAAAAGGTAACATAAGTCCAACAGTTGAACCAATACCATATGCCTGATTAAACATATTTCTTGATTTATCGTCCTGAATTGCGATATTTCCGGCTACGGCTCCGAGTTGCTGTAAGGTTCCTGCACTCATTCGTTGTGCTCCATGATCTGCCAATGCATGTGCCACCTCATGACCCATAACCACTGCGACACCTGTTTCTCCCTGGCAAATAGGCAGAATACCTGTATAAAAAACAATCTTTCCACCAGGCATGCACCAGGCATTTATAAGTGTATCTTTTACTAAATTATACTCCCATCGGTAATCCTTGAGATATCCGGGATATCCATTGGCAGATAACCATCTTTCAGCGGCCGAAGAAATTTTCTGCCCTACCCTTGTAATCATCTTTGCCTCAGTATTGTTCTCTAAGACATTATTTTGGCCAATAAATTCATCATATTGAGCAAAGGCCATTGGAAAAATCTGACTGTTGGGATAGAAGTTCAATACTTTTTGCCCTGTAAAGGGGTTTACTTTACAAGAAGTAATTCCAAGTAATAATATGGATACCAGTAAAAACCTTTTAGCACGCATTATATTGATTATTATGATTAAAATACAAAATTTTTATTTTCCCGTAATGTGCAATACTGTAAATTCTTTTGTTACATGAATTGTATTGTCACCATTTGGCTTTAATTTTTTAATTGGAACTATTTCATTATCTATCTCTATCTCCTCAATTTTAAATGGTAAATCAATTAGATTAATTTTAAATGAGTTGTAAGAAGTAATAAAAGCTCCATTTTTAAACTGCTGGATTATCAATTCATTTTTCTTACCATTCAATTTAAAATTCCTTAAGCTATAAATTCCTTTCGTATAATCATAGCCATCCTGTTCATATTAATAAACTGTTTAATTTTCAATACCATACTTAAAATAAACGTCCAGGATTAACTCTTCTATAACTTTTTCACCAACATACTGCTGGACAGGATATTTGGGAATTATTGCTCCTTCTTTTATAAAAATAGGAATTTTATCAATATCCGCGGCAACCCATTTCTCCATTCCTCCTTCTATAACCTCACCAGACCAAAAGTTATGCCATTTACCTTTAGGAATATACATTCTTCTTCCCAATGCATTGGGTTCCTGTATTGGACAGACTAATATTTGATCCCCAAATATAAACTCATCCGTTCTAAAATGAGTTTGTAAATCTTCCTGATCATAATACACCAAGGGTTTAAGCATGGGTATGTTTTCCTTGGAATATTTCCAAAACATGGTATACAGATAAGGAAGAAGTTGGTATCTTAATTCAATGAACTTCCTGACTATATCCGTCACTTCCTTATCAAATGACCAGGGTTCCTGATCCCCGTGGTCCCCACTTGAATGCACCCGGAAAAAGGGATGAAAGACGCCTAATTGTATCCATCTCGCAAAAAGCTCTCCGTTGGGCTGTTCTGCAAATCCTCCTATGTCTGAACCCACAAATGACATACCACTCATACACATTCTTTGAACCTGTACATTGGCAATCCACAAGTGTTCCCAGGTAGCAACATTATCACCAGTCCAGGTAGAACAAAAACGCTGTGCCCCTGCATATGCAGCTCTGGTTATAACAAAAGGCCGTTTGGGGTAAACGTATTTTTTAACTCCTTCATAAGTCGCCCGTACCATTTGAGTGCCATAAATATTATGAGCCTTTCTATGACTGCAGGGATGACCATCAAAATCATGTCTGGTATCTAATGGAGCAGTTTTAGAAGGAACTTCCATAATAGCAGGCTCATTCATATCATTCCATACGGCATGGGCTCCGGTTTCAGCCATGAGTTCTTTATAGAGGCCTGCCCACCATTTTCTAACTTTTGGATTTGTAAAATCAGGAAAACTACATTCACCCGGCCAAACTTTACCACGCATTAAGGGGCCATCTCCTCTTTTACAGAAATAATCATTCTCCAGGGCTTCCTTATAAACCCAATAATCCTTATCTACCTTTATTCCCGGATCTATCATGACCACTGTTTTAAAGCCGTCTTTATATAAATCCTGAATCATGACTTTAGGATCAGGAAATTTTTTCTTGTCCCAGGTAAAACAACGAAATCCATCCATATAGTCTATATCGAGATAGATAGCATCACAGGGAATTTTAAGGGATCTGAATTTCCTGGCAATTTTCTTAACATTGCTCTCCGGAAAATAACTCCATTTAGATTGATGAAAGCCCAATGCCCATAGTGGTG
>NZ_JBATGR010000265.1:0-1790 GCF_049665975.1 Eudoraea sp. | reverse complement strand
TAGTAAAGAATAAAAATAAACAACATTTTAAATTAAATATCACTATGCCAGGTTTTGAATTATTTGGGGATAAAGAAAGAAATCAAGTAAAGGACGTCCTGGATTCCGGAGTACTCATGCGCTACGGGTTTGACGGCATGCGGAACGGTCATTGGAAAGCGTTGCAGCTTGAAAAGGAATTAGCAAAGCGAATGCAAACAAAGCACGCGCAGCTTGTGAGTAGTGGTACAGCAGCTTTAACCGTTGCCCTTGCAAGTGCAGGAATAGGGGCAGGAGATGAAATTATCATCCCGAGTTTTACATTTGTGGCTAGTTTTGAATCTATTCTTGCTTTAGGCGCAATACCAGTTATGGTTGATATTGATGATACACTTACTCTGGATCCCTCTGCTGTTGAAAAAGCTATTACTCCAAATACCAAGGTAGTTATGCCGGTTCACATGTGCGGATCTATGGCCGATCTGGGTGCCTTAAAAGCAATTTGTGAAAGGCACAAACTTCTCTTACTTGAAGATGCCTGCCAGGCAATAGGAGGGACCTATGATGGGAAACCTTTAGGAAGTATCGGGGATCTGGGTTGCTTTTCGTTTGATTATGTAAAAACAATTACTTGCGGTGAAGGTGGGGCCCTGATTACTAATAATGAAACTTACTATAAAAATGCTGATCATTATTCAGATCACGGGCATGATCATGAAGGTACCGACAGGGGAGCAGAAAGCCATCCTTTTCTGGGCTATAACTACCGGATTTCTGAATTACACGCTGCTGTTGGCTTAGCTCAAATTGCGCGTCTGGATGATTTTCTTGCAATTCAAAAGAGAAATTATACAATTTTAAGAAACGCCCTGAAGTCTATTGACGGAGTTAGCTTTAGAAGAGTGCCCGAGGGTGGTGTTGAGAATTACTCATTTTTGAATTTTTATCTTCCTTCGGAGACCATTACCCGGAAAACACATGCAGCATTTGGCGCTGGAGGTGTTGATGCCTGTTTTTACTGGTATAATAACAATTGGCACTATTATAAGAAATGGGATCATCTTAGAACTATGAAATCCTTAGCTCCGGTGGCAAGAGAGGTCCTTGATGGTCTTCCGGATTATCCTGAAGCACATTTTAAACAGTCAGATCATTGGATGGGCAGAACAATATCCTGTCTTATAAAACTCGGATGGGAAGAAGATGAAGTAGCCAAAAGGGCCGAATTGATGGCCTCAATTATTAAGAAGGAATTATAATCCTTTATTAATAGGGAGAATAATCTACAATTTCAAGGCCATATCCAACAATACCTACTCTTTTAGCCTGGTCACTATTGGTCATTAGACGCATTTTGGTGATATTCAAATCGTGCAGAATTTGTGCACCAATACCAAAATCACGGGTATCCATTTCTATTTTAGGAGCCTTAATAATTCCATTTTTTTGATTTTCCTGTAATCCTTTTAAACGATTAAGAAGATTATAGGACTGGCTTTGTTGATTAATAAAGACTATGGCTCCCTTACCTGCTTCATTTAGCGCCTTAAACATATCATCTAATTTCTTATCCGCATTATGTGTAAGCGTACCCAGAATGTCATTATTTACCAAAGTAGAGTTTATTCTTGTAAGCACAGGATCGTCTAGCTCCCAGTTACCCTTGGTTAGTGCGAGGTGAACTTGTTCGTTAGTAGTTTGCTGATAGGCATGTAGCGTAAAATGCCCAAAACGGGTTTCTACTTCAAATTCCTCTCTTTTAATTATTAAGCTATCGTGCCGCATTCTATAGGCAACAAGGTCTTCAATGG
>NZ_JBATGR010000264.1:0-1855 GCF_049665975.1 Eudoraea sp. | reverse complement strand
GAATCATCTTATGCTCAGTATACTGGTGCAGGAGAAGTAATTACACTTGCTACTCAGCAGCCGTCACAGGATTTCTTTGGAAGTTCCAGACCAGGCGGATCGCAGGTATTTCCAGGATTTAGTCCTAATAATGAATTATCGAGAGACCGCAGCAGTATTGCGGGATATTTTGATTTAGAAGCCGATTTTTCTGAAAAAGTACTTGTGAGTCTTGCCGCCCGCTTTGAAAATTACAGTGATTTTGGATCTACTTTTAACTTCAAGCTCTCGTCAAGAGTTAAGATTACTGATGAAATTAATATTAGGGGTGCCGTAAATACCGGATTTAGAGCGCCATCTCTTCATCAGATATATTTTAATTCAACTTCCACTATTTTTGATCAAGATGGGAATCCTCAAGAGGTGGGAACTTTTTCCAATGATAGCAGGGCAGCCAATCTTCTTGGGATACCAAGCTTAAAAGAAGAAACATCGAGTAGTGTAAGTTTAGGTGTAACAGCTCAAATACCTGATGCCAACCTTACCATTACTGGCGATGGGTATTTTGTAAGAATAAATGACAGGGTGGTGTATACAGGACAGTTTGTAGGTCCAGGAACCGGAACGGAATTGGATAATCTGCTTAGACAGGCAAATGCTTCGGCAGCTTCATTTTTTGCCAACGCTATTGATACGGAATCAAGAGGTATTGATTTAGTTATTACCCAGAGAGCTAATGTGTGGGATGGATGGATGCTTAATTCAAGTTTGGCAGCTACTTTCTCTAAGACGCAGCAGGTAGGGGAGATAAAGGCATCCCAGGTTCTTGAGGACGCAGGTTTGGTAGATACTTACTTCCCTGAAGATAGCAGGGTTTATCTGGAAGAAGCGGTGCCAAGAACAAAGGTGAACCTGACGTTTAATCTGTCTTCAGAAAAATGGATATTCTTTCTAAGAGGCGTATATTTTGGAAAAGTAACTGAAGCAACTACAAATATAGATAGACAACAAGTTTTTGGTACCAAATTTGTAACTGATCTTTCGGTGAGTTACAAAGCTACACCCTCACTTACCTTTACAGTCGGGGCAAACAACTTATTTGACACTTATCCCGACAGGGCGGCCGAAGTTTTGGCTGACGGTGGAAATAATCGTAGTAGTGGTCGTTTTGATTGGTCTCGTAGAGCACAGCAATTTGGAATTGGAGGTAGATTCTTATTTGCAAGAGTTAATTTCATTTTAAAATAAGCCATACAATGGCAATTATAAAAAAGCTACCTTATTGGGTAGCTTTTTTTGTTTATGGCGTTAAATTGACAGGAATTATAATTTTTGATAAAAAAGGCAGTTTATATAGAAGTTTATTAGATAAATTCTAAAAGGATTTGAGATCATGAAATTGAAATATTATTCTATTCTACTGTTTTTTATCTGCTTCTCAAGTTTTGGCCAAACAGATGATTGCACCTTGGGTATTGGTGGTAAGGATACAGAAACCATCATAAATGTATTTCAGCTCGATGATGAACAGTTGGTAAAAATGGAAGCCTGGATTCAGGAATTGAAAAAAACCAACGAAGTAATTGAGGAACAAATTGATGTTCTTTTGGAAAAACATCCGCAAAGTACCGAAGAGGAATTACGAGTTCTGGCTGAAAAATTTAAACCACTTAGGGCACAGATTATTGCCAATTCAAAAATATACGATCAAAAACTATTGGGCATACTAAACGAAAAGCAATACCAGCGTTATATTACTTTGTGTACCGAGGCTATGCGCAGACCACTTAAGGGATTAATATCTGAGGACGCTCAGCCGGAGTGATTTTAACACTTCAGAAAAGACGAAAGTGTTGGTAATGGAGTGCTAACCTAA
>NZ_JBATGR010000263.1:0-1743 GCF_049665975.1 Eudoraea sp. | reverse complement strand
TGATACCCAATTTTATTGATAAAACAAAATACAGTTTAGATTTTACGGACTGCCAGCGATCTTTGATGGCAGATGAAAATGAAAAGATAATTACGCATATAAGTAACTTTAGAAAAGTAAAACACATACCGGATGTTATTCATGTTTTTAATGGTATTCAAAAGCAAATGGCAGCTAAATTGATTATGGTAGGAGAGGGGCCGGAAAAAGAGCACGCTGAGTTTTTATGTGAACAATTGGGCATTACAGATAAGGTGGTGTTTTTGGGTAATAGTAATCAGATTGATAGAGTCTTGTGCTTCTCAGATTTGTTTTTGCTGCCTTCAAAATCGGAAAGCTTCGGTTTAGCAGCCCTGGAGGCAATGATCAACAGGACTCCTGTAATATCGAGTAATACCGGGGGAATTCCAGAAGTTAATATACATGGCGTAACAGGTTATTTAAGTGATGTTGGCGATGTGGATGATATGGTTAAAAATGCATTAAAAATACTAAGTGATGATACTGTTCTTGCAGAGTTCAAGGAAAATGCCTATCAGGTGGCCCTAAACTTTGATATTAAGAATGTATTACCCTTGTACGAGGCACTCTATGAAAAAGCTTATAAGACGCACTATAACAATACCTATTAAAGCAATTGCTCATGAGAACTCTTATTTTGGGACTACTAATGTTGGCGGGAACTTGTGGCAGTCAAAAGGATAAGGTTAAAGACGTAAATTATCAAGAGTTGAATAAAGATCCATTGACATTAATTTTAAGTGATAATTACGGAGGAGCGGAAACTGAGCAACTATTGGTTATACGGGATAATAAGGCCTTGAAGGCATTCTTTACCAAAGTAAATATGACCAGGAAACCCGGGATTCAGATTCCTGAAATAGATTTTAATACGGAAATGGTTGTGATCTATTGTAACGGAAAAACAACTGATGCTAATACTCCAAAACTAAATAGGGTGGAGGATAAGGATGATAAAATGATCTTTGCGATAAAACCAGAGTCTAAGCAAAACAAAGATCCTTCTACAGCTATTTTAATGCCCTTTCATCTATATAAAATGCCACATACCGAGAAGGAAATTGTACTCAGTGATAATAAGTAATTATCAATTGTAATTTTAGGTTTCATATCGAATTTAATTGCACATCAACTTACTTTGTAGGAATCGTATTTAATGGATGGTAATTTTGTAATGTAATAGTCCTAAATCATTACATTATGAAATCCTACTTAACAGGTGCCATGGCTATTCTTCTCCTTGGAACAACCTCATTTTACGCACAGGAAGAAATTCAAACAACACAAGAAGCAGAACTGCAATTAGATCAGCAGGAAGAATTACAGTTGACTGCTAAAGACAGTATGGTGGTAAGCTCATGGATGGTGGGTTTAGGCTGGAATTTTATTAATGATTCGGGAAACAGGTTGAACGATATCACGACGACTAAAAATATGTATAATGCTGTTGCTTTTCCTTCCAGAATTAATATTGGCCGTTATTTTAGAAGCGGAATAGGGCTAGAAGCTATTGTCACTTATAATAAGTACAAAGAAGGTAATATCATAGATGGTGTTGTTAACCCTGAGGATAAGGACTATTTTGGTTTTGATACCAGGTTTAGTTATGATTTAAACAAAATATTTGGTCAGACAGGCTGGTTTGACCCTTATGTGGGTGTTGGGGCAGGCTATACGTACGCCAATGATCTTTCGAGAGGAACGTACAATGCAGTCATCGGC
>NZ_JBATGR010000262.1:0-1548 GCF_049665975.1 Eudoraea sp. | reverse complement strand
TCTTAAAGTAGCTGCTTAAAGCAGTCTTGGTTTTCCTGTTTTACCTCATTCTTACACCTTAAAGAATAGTAATCTCCGGGATTTTATTACCTTGTTTTTAAAACATACAGTAGTCCCTGATGATTGTGAGTTTTTTTTTCAATTATATTAATACGTTGAGGTTAATCTGGTTTACTATATTTATAAAACCATAGAAAAGGCTAAAAAATATTTCTTATTTGATTAAATTTTGGCCGAATTTTAAATACAACCAACTATGAAACTAATACGCTTTGGTGAAAAAGAAAAAGAAAAGCCCGGTGTTCTGCATCAGGGCAAAAGACTAGACTGCTCCGAAGAATTCAGTGATTGGGATAGAAACTTTTTTCAAAATAACGGATTACAAAAACTTGAGAAGTACCTGGCGTCTAATGCTGCTGGTTTGAAGGAAGTTCCAGATTCTGTAAGACATGCAGCCTGTATTAGCAGGCCAGGAATGATTATGTGTATAGGCCTTAATTATTCTGAACATGCTGCGGAATCTAATATGGCCATTCCTGAAGAACCCATTATTTTTGGAAAAGCTACCAACACATTAAGTGGCCCCTATGATGATGTGTCTATTCCAAAAAATTCTGTCAAAACAGATTATGAAGTAGAGCTTGGGGTGGTTCTGAATAAAAATGTACTCTACCTTAAAGATGAGGTGGAGGCCGCCGAAGCTATTGCCGGATATTGCGTTATAAATGATTTGTCTGAAAGGTCATTTCAATTGGAAAAAGGAGGGCAGTGGATTAAAGGTAAATCATGCCCCGGATTTAGTCCGGTTGGCCCCTACCTTGCAACTCCGGATGAACTAGGAGAGCTCGATAATCTTAAAATGACTTTGTCGGTAAATTCGGTATTAAGGCAAAATGGCAATACCTCGTTTATGATCTTCAGGCCGGCCTTTATTGTATATTACCTGTCCCAATTTATGCTTCTTGAAGCTGGCGACTTAATTTCTACCGGAACGCCTGCCGGAGTTGGTATAGGCTTGGATCCACCATCTTACCTTGCTAAAGGAGATTTGGTTGAGTTAAGCATTGAAGGGCTTGGTGCTCAGAAACAAAGAATGATTTAAATATTTATTGAGAGTGCAGAAAGCAAATCTTGTTTATGATGCAAAGGCAACTCTTGGAGAAGGTCCCTTTTGGGATGATGAATCTGGGCAGCTATTTTGGGTTGATATAGAGGAGGGGGTCCTTCATAGGTATGACATAAATACCGCTAAGAATACTGAATGGGGTTTTGATGAAATGATAGGTGCGGTAATCCCGGTTAGTGCGGGCAAGTTGCTTTTGGCGATGGAGACTGGCATTGCCTCCTTTAATTATCGGACCAATGAACTCAAGCGCCTTGCTATCCTGGAAAACTCCGATCGAAATTTAAGGTTTAACGATGGTAAATGTGACCCCGGCGGTAACCTCTGGATAGGTACTATGCACAAAAACCTAAAGCCGGAATATGGCAACCTTTTTAAGGTAGACCATAAATTGAATGAGACACTTCAAATTAAAAACACAAGCA
>NZ_JBATGR010000261.1:0-12760 GCF_049665975.1 Eudoraea sp. | reverse complement strand
GAGTATGGGTTGTTGCAACAAAAGGGTCAGTTTATAGGCCAACAATTACAGCAGGAAGAACAACAAATGCAATCGGAAGGTCAAATTGAAATGGATAGCCTGATAAGTAAAGTAAAGAAGGAGATTAATAGCTACGGGAAAAGTAATGGCTTTACTTATATCTTAAGCGGGGGAGATGGTGGTAGTGTGCTCTATGGAACTGACACAAAGGATCTTACTCAAGACATTTTGAAAATCCTAAACGAGCAGTACAAGAACTGATATCGGGGGTTTATTTACTAATAAAGCTCTTATAAAAAAATTTCTTTAAAGTCAAAAGAAAGGTTAATCTGGTGTGTTAATTTTGATTTAAGGCTGTAGTAGATAAACAAGGAAAATTGCTGGAATAAAATAGATTGCAATAGTTCTTGCTCCATCATAATCTTTAGCGACTCTTTGTCCAAACAGTAGCATAAGCAAGGCAATACATGACAAGATTGCTCCATAAAATGCAAATGTACCTTCTCCGATAAAAATTAGTTGATACAACCCTAGTGCACATAAAGCACCTGCAATGACTTCCATTAGAAGTATAGTAGCTAACAGCAATGGAACGAGGTTTTTTAATGGCGTATCCTTAAAATGCCCTTTCAACCAACCCAGATTTCCTTTCCAATCAATTATTTTGTCAATCCCGCTTTGTAAAAAAGTAATTATAAGGAACAGTAATATTAAAAGTGCCGCCGTATTATTTAGTATGTTTTCCATAAGATATTTATATAACTATTTTATTATCAAGTACTTGGAGAAAATTAAAATGACTAGGCCGCTGATTTATGCAACAGACGAGTTAGTCTTATGGATAAATCCGTTAGTATAATTTTTGAATTCCCGTTGCGCTCTATATGATAAATAGCCTCTTCCAATTCGGATACGATAGATAAAATATTTCTCTCGTGAATAAAAGGGGCAAACTTCTCAAGTTGAAAGCCGTCAATATGTATGCGCATATAAACCAATTCTTTTACATTATAATTCAACAGCATGGCCTGTCTCATAACCGCTAAACAATATTTTAGAAATTTTTTCTGAGTTTCTCTTCCGGTTTTGGCCACTTCATCACTCCAGAGAATTAATTCGTGAATTGCCGCTTTATTACCTTTTGCTTTAAACGCACTGCGAACCCATTGAACAAACCACTTTTCAAAAATTAATTCTTCAGAATCTTTGTTCATAAGATCCATGGCTTTGTTAAAGTTCCCGTTCGCTTCATGGGCAACCCTTAATGCTTCTTCTCTCACCAGACCTTTTTCTATCAATGCAGCGGCAATTACATCTTCAGATAAAGGCGGAAAGTGCAATATCTGACATCTTGAACGTATCGTTTGCAGGATTTGTTCTTCGTCTTCTGCAATAAATAAGAATACAGTTTTATCAGGAGGCTCTTCAATTAATTTAAGCAATTTATTTGAAGCGGCTGTGTTCATAGTTTCTGCCATCCAAAGAACCATTATTTTGTATCCGCCTTCATAGGATTTTAAGGAGAGTTTTTTTACAATATCATAAGCTTCGTCAACCCCAATTTGCCCTTGTTTTTTTTCCGTACCAATAAGTTGGTACCAGTCAAAAAGATTTCCATAAGGCTGTTCTTTTACAAATTGTCGCCATTCTTGTAAATAATTATTACTTACAGCATGTGATTTTACTTTATCTGAATTGGATACTGGAAATGCGAAGTGTAGATCTGGATGTGATAAAGAAGCACATTTCAAATTGCATGAATCCTCAATAGGAAGGTTCTCACCACCTGAATTCTCACACAACAAATATTGAGCATATGCCAGAGCAGTTACAAGCGTACCGCTGCCCTCGGGACCAACAAATAATTGTGCGTGTGGTACGCGCCCTGCATCAGCACTCGACCAAAGATGATTTTTAATATGAGAAAGCCCTAGAATATCCTTGAATAACATACCTTCAAATATAGGACATTTGATCATCTAACAATAAATTTTTGGAGCCCCCTTTAACTGAACTGTATTAATCTTTACATTTGCCATTCTCTAAATAATTATTACGAATGAAAACAATAGATGATTTTAATTTCAAAAATAAAAAAGCTTTAGTACGGGTAGATTTTAATGTTCCATTAGATGGCGATTTTAATGTAACAGATTCTAATCGAATTGAGGCGGCCAAACCAACAATAATTAAAATCCTGGAAGACGGCGGAAGCGCAGTTCTTATGAGCCATCTGGGGCGACCTAAAGGAGAGCGAGTGCCCGCACTATCATTATCACATATTTGTGATAAAGTATCAGAGGTCCTGGGTGTCCAGGTAAAGTTTGTAGATGATTGCGTTGGTGAAAAGGCCGAAAAAGCGGTAGCAGAATTGGAAAATGGAGAAATACTTTTGCTAGAAAATCTTCGCTTTTATGCTGAAGAAGAAAAAGGAGATGCATCCTTTGCACAACAATTGGCACACTTGGGAGATATTTTTGTCAATGATGCCTTTGGCACAGCGCATAGAGCTCATGCATCAACGACAATTGTTGCTGGTTTTTTTCCTGATAAAAAATGTTTTGGGTACCTGTTGGCAAAAGAAATTAAAGCTATAGATAAGGTTATGAGAACAGGAGAAAAACCTGTTACAGCAATACTTGGAGGCGCCAAAGTCTCATCAAAAATCACTATTATTGAAAACATCCTTAGTAAGATAGATCACCTTATAATAGGGGGTGGGATGACCTATACCTTTATTAAAGCACAAGGGGGTAAAGTAGGAAATTCAATTTGTGAAGATGATAAAATGGAGCTGGCACTTTCCATACTTCAGAAAGCTAAAGAACAGGGAGTTCAGGTTCATCTTCCAGTAGATGTCATCGCTGCTGATGACTTTGATAACAATGCAAACACGAAGATTGTTGCTGTTGATGATATCCCTGATGGCTGGCAAGGGTTAGATGCCGGACCAAAGACTTTGGAGACTTTTAAAGAAGTTATACTTTCCTCTAAAACTATCTTGTGGAATGGTCCCGTAGGTGTTTTTGAAATGGAGAGCTTTGCGAAAGGGACCATATCCGTTGGTAATTTTATTGACGAAGCCACAAGAAACGGGGCATTTTCATTGGTTGGAGGAGGAGACTCCGTAGCTGCTGTAAAACAATTTGGGTTTGAAGATAAAGTAAGCTATGTGTCTACTGGCGGTGGTGCAATGCTGGAAAGCCTTGAGGGCAAATCCCTGCCCGGGATTGCGGCAATATTAGAGACATAAAGGCGTTATCGATAAACGGGTATTTTTGTTTATTATAAATAGTTTAAGAAGCATTATTTTAGTTTTTCATAAAAAAATGCGATTTTCGCTTACACCCTTCGGCCAAAAATCAGATATATGACTGCATTTAGAGAAATCATTCTTTCTATTTTTCTTCTCGTTTTTGTTGGGCCATTGTTGGCACAAAAACAAGACACACCTCCTATTTTGGATGACGGATCCTCAATAAATAAATCGACGAACGAAAAAGTTGAATTAATTAAAAAAACAATTAACCTGAATGCTGCATTCAAGGAGACCTCGACAAAAAAAGACAATTCATTTGAATCTACTGCGATAAGTGAAGGCTACAACCTTAAGGATAATTCTAAAGCTGCTAAATACGACAGTCTTTGGATGAAAGAATTATATGAAAACGCAAGCCTATATGATGACATGTATAATTATGTCTCAAATCTGGAAACAGACTCCTTAAAACAACTTACAATTGATACTGAGGTCCTAAAGGAACGACTGGAATTGCTTAATCAGAAAACGCCATTTAACATCGCATACAACCCTTCACTCGAAAGAGTAATTCAATCTTTTTTGTTGCGGAAGCACGAATTTATAGAACGCATGATTACCGCAAGCCAGTTTTATTTTCCCATGTTTGAGCAGGAATTGGACAATTACAATATTCCTCTGGAAATAAAGTATCTGGCTATCGTAGAATCTGCATTAAACCCCAGGGCAAAGTCAAGAGTGGGCGCTACAGGTCTTTGGCAATTTATGTATAGTACAGGTAAGATGTATGGATTGGATGTAAGTAGTTATGTAGATGAACGTAGCGATCCAATTAAATCAACTGCAGCAGCATGTAAATATCTGTCTAAACTTTATGAAACCTTTGGAGACTGGGATTTAGCTTTGGCTGCGTACAATTCGGGTCCCGGTAATGTAAATAAAGCTATTAGAAGATCGGGGGGTTATACAAATTATTGGAATATTAGAAGAAATCTTCCCAGAGAAACTGCGGGTTATGTACCGGCATTTTTAGCTACTATGTATTTGTTCGAGTACGCGAACGAACATGGAATTAAACTAAATAAGGCTGAACGGCCTTATTTTGAAACTGATACAGTACATGTTAAAAATCTAATAACTTTTGATCAAATATCAAAACTGGTCGGCGTAAGTAATGAAGAGTTAAAAGTTCTTAATCCTTCATACAAATTAGATATTATTCCCAAAGTAAAAGGCAAAGAATATTTCTTAAGACTTCCAAAAGATGCTATGGGTAAATTTGTAGCCAACGAGGCAGCTATTTATGCATTCGCAGAAAAAGAGAATAAAAGCAAAGAAAGCGCCTTGCCGAAATTGGTCACTGCTGAGGACAGAATTAGATATAGGGTAAGAAGCGGGGATTATCTTGGCAGGATAGCTGAACGTTATGGAGTTGGGGTTAGCCAAATTAAAAAATGGAATGGCCTTAGAGGTAATAATTTAAGAATTGGGCAACGACTCACAATATATCCCAGAAAGCCTGTAACTGTCGCTTCTTCAAATAAAAAGACATCAATAAAATCTACACCTGCAGTTAGTTTTTCAGGCAATTCTAAAGTGCATACAGTAAAAGAAGGCGATTCATTATGGACTATCTCCAGAAAATATCCCGGAATTACTATTGAAAAATTACGACAATGGAACGGTATTAGCGGTAACAATCTACAGCCGGGCACAAAATTGAAACTGTGCGATTGTTCATCCTAAAATGAATTATATGAAATACTTTGGAACGCTATTTTTATCTCTCTTTTTATTGGTTTCTTGTAACGATAAAAATAAAAAGGCATATAAACCAATTTCGGTTGGCGCAATAAATTCGCTCGCCGTGGTAATGGATAATGATCTTTGGGAAGGTGAGGTTGGTGATAAAGTGAGAGAACATTTTGCAGCACCTATTCTAGGGCTTACCTGGAACGAACCCCAATTTACGATAGAGCATATGCCCCTCCAGGTATTTACAGGGATGACACGCCATAGACGTTCCGTTTTGTTTGTGAGTTTGGACACCCTGGATTTAGCGCATATAAAAACCGATCTATATGCAACACCGCAAAAAGTAGGCGTAATTAAGGGAAGAACACAAGAAGAAATTATCGATAATTTGGATGCCCAGTCAGATAAGATTATTACGTCTTTCAAAAAAACAGAGATGGAAGAAGCGCAAAAAAGATTTTTGCGTTCCCTAAATAAAGACACTGTATTGCAATCCAAATTTAACATTTCTCTTAGACTGCCTTCTATATATAAGATTGATAAAGTGGAGGATAATTTTATTTGGATAGACCGTGAAATTCCTAAAGGAACCATGAACATAATAGTATACGCTATGCCTTGGGACAGTTTTGAAAATGATACAACTTTCGTCAAAGACATTGTAAAGATGAGGGATTCTATTGGCAAAAAGTATATCCCGGGACCAGATATACCCAATAAAACAACCTATATGGTTACAGAGAAGGCATTTGCGCCTTATGTTTTCCCTGCGGAAATTTCGGGTAAAAAAGCCGCGGAAGCCAGAGGCATCTGGGAAATTGAAAATTATCCTATGGCAGGCCCTTTTTTGACCTTTATAATAAACGATAAGGAAAATAACAGAAAGCTGATCCTGGAAGGATTTACTTTTGCTCCTGCAACCAACAAAAGAGACTATATGTTTGAACTTGAAGCTATTCTTAAAACAGTACAGTTTAATTAGACTCAAATAGCATTTATTTAAAAAGGCCCTGAAAATATATTTTCAGGGCCTTTTTAAATTTTATACCTCCGATAATTAATCAAATGCAAAACCGGTGGCTACTCTAAAGATAAAAGCATAAATGGTAATGAGTAGCAGAGCAAAACAAAACCAGGAAAATACTTTGAAATATTTATTAAGAAAAATGTTCGTCCAATTTCTGAAAGCTTCTAAATAGAGTTCTTTAAATAGTAATATTTTATCCATATAGTGTCTTTTATGAAGTTAATTAAGACAAATATCTTTTTATGGTATTAATTTGGTATATAAATCGGTTAAAAAGCGTAAATATTTGGCGTACGAACAGGCTTGCTTTGAAGAATCCTTGAAAGGCATGAAATAGGCGTTTAAATGCACGAAGAACGAGCTTTGTCAGATTGCCTAGGTAATCTATAGAAAATAAAAAAGCGCCCGGTTAAAGGCGCTCTTTGGTATTTAGGTTGCTTGGTGTTAATCGAAAGCAAATCCCGTAGCTACTCTAAACAAAAATGCATAAAGCACAATGATAAAAGAGACAAAACAAAACCAGGAAAATACTTTGAAATAATTCTTTATTATTACATGGCCAAGATTTTTGAAGGCCTCAGTATAAATTTCTTTAAAAAGTAAAATATGCTTCATAGGTTGGAATTTAAGGTGTAAGACTATATTTATAACTAAATTTTCTTTTGATACGTATTTCAGGATGTATGTTTGTTGTGAAAGCGCTTCATAGGGTTGTGAAAATCAATAGATTAGAGAGAATCTTTGAGCAAAAGCAATCTACTTATTAACTCCTAAGCAGAAACACTAAGAATGTTTTTGATGCAGTGCCTCTTTGAACTACATCTTTACAATTATGAACTCTGAACGCCTGTTGAGCTGATGTTTGGCTGAAGTACACCTAATAGTACCGTCACATTCGTTGAGTAATCTTTCTTCTCCGTATCCAATAGCACTTTGTATGCGATCAGGAGAAATTCCCTGTGATATCAGATAGTCCCGTGTAGACTTTGCTCTTTTATCTGACAGGTATTTATTATAAGCCCTTTTACCTCTGGAATCTGTATGGGCTTCAATTTTGATAACCATTGTTTTATACTCATTCATTACTTCAACTAACTTATGTAGTTCATTAGCCGCATCCTTTCTTATATAAAACCTGTCAAAGTCAAAGAAGATCATGTCAATTTTAAGTTTTTTGATTCCATCTTCTATTGCAATAAGCTCTTTGAGTTTTTTCAGGGATACGTCGGTCTGAACTAACTCATTATCTTTGGTATCAACAGTTTGTTCGTCTTCAAAGTAATCGCCTTTTACGGTCTTTAGAATATACTTTGTAGTGCTCTCCAGATCTTCGAATACAAAGTTCCCATCCTCACCAGTAACCACTTCTTTCAATTTAATATTGTTTTCATCCAGGAGCATTACCAAAGCTTCGGGCATTACTTCCCCTGTAACTAAATCTGTCACAACGCCTGCAATAGCATTTTCATTTGCTTCTTCAGGCAGTAATCTTTGAAATGAATAAATATCATCATCCCCTTTACCACCTCTTCTGTTTGATGCAAAAAAACCCTTTTGAGTTTCTTCATCAACAATATATGAGAAGTCGTCTTTTTTACTGTTTATTGGTTGACCTGCGTTCCTTACCTCCAGAAACCCGACTTCCTCATCATAAGCAACCTCATATATATCTAACCCACCCAGACCAACATGTCCATCGGAAGAAAAATAGAGTTTCTTTTCATTAATAAACGGAAACATCTCCTTTCTTTCGGTGTTAATTTCGGGACCAAGATTTCTTGGCTCAGAAAATTGACCATCACTAAGTACATCAACCACAAAAATATCGGTCATACCAATGCTTCCCGGCATATCGGAAACAAAATACAATTGTTTTCCATCCGGGCTAAGGGCAGGATGACCGGTAGAAAAAGCATCACTATTAAAAGGAAGTTCTTTCCCTTCAGTCCATTCACCATCTATTTTTTTGGACATGTATATTTTCAGATTATTATTGCCATTTTTATCTCGTTTTAGCTTTTTGCCATAATTGTTCCTCGTGAAATACATGGTTTGATTGTCCGGCGAAAAAGTGACAGATGCCTCGTGGTACTTAGTGTTTACCTTTTTAGAGAATTTTATTGCATCTTTAACTTCCTGTGATTCCTTATTTATCTTAGCGACATATAGATCAAGATAGGGCTGATTATTCCATTTATACCGTCTGGTATTAAAAAAAGATGAGTCCATAGCTGAAGAAAACACCATCTCATCATCATTATAGAACATCGGAGAGAAATCGGAATACTTTGTGTTTACCGCCAGGTTTGCAATGTTAATTGTTTCCTCCGTATTTAATATATTGTCTAGAACAATTTCATTGGGAGTTGCCCTTGATAAATCTTCCAATGCACGCGAATTTCCTTTCTTCATTTCTCTATCATACAAGCGCATCAAGCGTTTGGCTCTTGCGTACTTCCCGGTACCCTTTGAAGAATTGGCATATTTAAAGATATTCTCAGCAGACATCTCATTTTGATAATTAGTATATAGCTTATCATACCAGTAATAAGCTCTTTCCATATTGGTGTTATAGTAATGTGAATCTCCTGCCTTTTCTATTATCTTAAAGGATTGATTATTGGGGTCTAGCTCCAGTACCTGTTCATAAAGTTCTGCAGCTTCAGCATACCACATTTTACCAAAATATAAATCAGCCTTTTGAAGCAGTTTATCATTAGTAAAAACGGAGGACCCATTTTTTAGATTTTTGGAAGGACTAAATAGGCTATAATTTTTCGAATCGATTTTATTGAAGGATTTTGAA
The DNA here is from genome assembly GCF_049665975.1 of Eudoraea sp. Lineage (GTDB taxonomy): Bacteria > Bacteroidota > Bacteroidia > Flavobacteriales > Flavobacteriaceae > Eudoraea. The sequence goes on along the minus strand of NZ_JBATGR010000261.1, from coordinate 3,913 downwards.
ACTGGGTTTTTATCTTTCTCCAATATATGTAAATCCCCTGAGGCTCTAACTTCGTTTGGATCAAAGACATTCATGATCCACAATTTATCCTTATAGGTTCCATTTAGATTAGACATACAGGCATTTATTGCCTCTTCCCAGTCTTTAGATTCTTTGATGTAAACATAGTTTAAGCCACTTTCCGGATGAGTTGCTACTTTGGAAGCCAGACTTATTTTACTTAGTTTTTTCTGGAATGATTTAACATTTTGGACATCCCCATAAACACCAGCAACGATATAGTAGCCGTTCTTTAAACCCTTAAACCCGGGAACTATCCTGCCCGCAATTTTATTCTCCTTTGCTGCTCTTATAAATTCCTTTGAAGTATTGCGTGTATTTTCTTTTAATTTTTTGCTATCGATTACTGAAGTATTTGTAACCTGCGGTGATATACTTCCCTGAACATTCATAATCCATACCTCGGACAGATATTTCCCATTCATTGCAGTAGAGCATGAGTTAATGGCCTCTTTCCAATTCTCATGTTGGGCCAGAGAAACATAGTTTAATTTGCTGACAGGATGAGTAATGATAGAAGGATTTAGTTGATTAAGCCTCAATTTTTTAGCAAATTTATTGGCATTTGCAGGATCTCCGTAGACTCCGGCAATAATGTAGTATCCATTTTTTGCGGCTGAAAAATCTTTGACTAATCTTGTAGGAATGCCGTATTCCCGGGCCATTCGTTTAAAAGCAACATCGGTATTGGGTGTTGAAGTCTTAACATCATCAGTAAAAGCTTCGATCTTTGAATTATAATTGTTTTTTACATCTATCGACGTCAATTCTACTATAGATTCATTAACATGCGAACGCACCCCAATGGTTGTTAGAAATATTAGAGGAAGGAGAAGCTGTATTAATTTTGTATTCATTAGTTCAAAAGCTTGGGAAATATGACTATCTGCCGTTGTATTATTTTTTAAAAGTTGCGGCAGGGATTCACCAATATCATTGTTTTAACGACGAAATTAGAAGTATTAATACTCCTGATTTATTTTTTGTTGTGAAAGAGATGTTTTTTGTCGTGTACGATCAACTTATGTATTTCATCGATAAAAAGGAAGGTAGATTGTCTGTTTTATTCTGTATGGAAAGGATTACAAAATAACTGGAAATGCGGTATCAAATTGTCTTTTAGACCATTAAAATAACTTAAATATAAATAAAACGATAGGTATATAACAAAAAAATATTCTTTTTAAATCCATAAAAAAAAGCGCCAATGATGGCGCTTTATATCTAACAAGAAATTACTTTATTATTCTTCTTTCTTTTCCTCAAGTTGATCGTCTTCTTTAGAGGCATCTTTAAATTCTTTAATTCCACTTCCCAAACCTCTCATTAATTCGGGTATTTTTTTGCCCCCGAATAAAAGTAAAACAACCATAACGATAATAGCTATTTGCCAGGGACCTATTGCTAAAAAGGTAATTAATGATACCATAATATTTTAATTTATTGGATTACAAAGGTACTAAAAAAGTACTTATATTATTGTTAATAGTAACGGGAAGATCTATTTTAAATTGTAAAAGTCAAAAAATCCGTCCAATCCGTAGATTAAATATAGGTAGAAATTAAGAAGACTATAAATTTAATTGGTATTTACTGCTTAATTCAAATCGAAGTTTATCTTTGTGTTTTATGGCTAAAAAAGGAAAAAAGAGAAAAGAAATACGGAGAAAGCTTCTGCATAAGTACCGCCTCGTAATACTTAACGAAAGTACTTTTGAAGAAAAGATTTCTTTTAAACTTAGCAGGCTCAATGTATTTGTTACCGGATCCCTTTTTATTATCGGACTTATTGGGCTAACAACTTTACTTATTGCTTTTACACCTTTAAGAGAATATATTCCCGGCTACTCGTCTACTAAGCTTAAAAGACAGGCAACAGAATTAACGTACAAGACAGACTCTCTGGTTACAGTGTTGAATTATACCAATAAGTATTTAAGTAATATTCGTATGGTTCTGCGAGGTGATATTGAAAACAATCAAATTAATAGAGACTCACTTTTTGAACAGTTTAAAATAGACCCATCGACAGTAGATCTTAGTCCAATCAGAGAAGACTCAATTCTAAGAGCAGAAGTTGCTTTGGAAGATAAGTACAATCTTTTTGAAAGCGATAAAGAGGGTGAGGGCCTTGTGTTGTTTTCACCAGTTAGCGGGACAATTTCTCAGGAATATGATGCACAAAACAAGCATTATGCTGTAGATATTGTTGCTCTTAAGGATACTCCGGTCAAAGCAGTAGCGGCCGGAACAGTAATTTTTTCTGAATGGACCACTGAAACAGGTTATGTCATAATTATGGAGCATAAAAACGGAATACTTTCAGTCTATAAACATAACGGCTCATTAAACAAAGGCCAGGGCGACTTTGTCCGGGCCGGAGAGGTTATTGCTTCTGTGGGAAACACGGGAGAATTAACTACCGGGCCTCATTTACATTTTGAGCTGTGGAATAAGGGTAATCCTGTGGACCCGGCTGATTATATTGATTTTAACTAGAAAGGATGTCATTAAAATCTTTAGCAGCCAGAATTTTTGCGAAAAACATAGCGCGTAAAACAGCAAAGTGGGCCAGTGAACCTTTAAAAAGTCAGGAAAAGGTCTTCAAACATATCCTGCGGAAGGCTGAAAACACAAAATTTGGGATTGATCATAATTTTAAACAAATAGAGAGCCACTCAGAATTTGTAAATGAAGTTCCAATAAGAGATTATGAAGCTTTACGCGAGTATGTGGAACAGGCGGTAGCGGGCAATCAAAATGTTCTTTGGCCCGGAAAGCCAATCTATTTTGCCAAAACCTCTGGAACGACATCAGGGGCCAAATATATTCCCATTACTTCTGAATCCATCAAAGAACAGGTTCTCGCCTCAAGGAATGCAATTCTGAATTATATCTATGAAACCGCTAATTCCGATTTTGTTGATGGGAAGTGGATTTTTCTACAGGGAAGTCCGGAATTACATGAGAAAAACGGGATTAAACTGGGAAGATTATCAGGTATTTCTGCACATTATGTTCCCAACTACCTTCAAAAAAACCGTTTGCCCAGCTGGGAAACAAATTGCATTGAAGACTGGGAAACTAAGGTGGAAAAGATTGTTGAGGAAACAATAAATGAAGACATGACGCTAATTGCAGGCATACCTTCATGGGTTCAGATGTATTTTGAAAAATTAAAATCCACAAGCGATAAAAATATTGGTGAACTATTCAAAAATTTTAATCTATTTATTTATGGAGGGGTCAATTATGAGCCCTATAGGGCAAAGTTCGAAGAACTTATTGGCCGCAGGGTGGATAGCATAGAATTATTTCCGGCAAGTGAAGGGTTTTTTGCTTATCAGAACTCTCAAAAGGAAGAGGGCATGCTGTTATTGTTAGACTCAGGCATCTTCTATGAATTTGTAAAGGCAGATGAATTTTTTGAGGAGCAACCAAAACGGCTTACTATCGGTGAAGTGGAATTGAACACAAACTATGTCATGATTATTTCTACCAACGCAGGTCTTTGGGGATACAATCTTGGCGATACCGTTCGGTTTATTTCAACAACACCTTATAAAATTGTAGTTACAGGTCGCATAAAACATTTTATTTCCGCATTTGGGGAACACGTCATTGCAAAAGAAGTTGAAGTTGCAATGCAAAAAGCTGTTGAGGCTTGTGATGCTTCTATAAATGAGTTTACCGTAGCACCGCAAATTACACCAGAAAAGGATGAATTACCATACCATGAGTGGTTTATCGAATTTGAAAGAAAACCTTCAGACATGTCTAAATTTATTGAAATTCTTGATACTTCTCTTCAACAACAAAACAGTTACTATTTTGATCTGATAGACGGTAAAAT
>NZ_JBATGR010000260.1:0-3405 GCF_049665975.1 Eudoraea sp. | reverse complement strand
GCTGAAGCGGCTGGCAATGCAGATTATGTAAAGATGAACAAAGACTCTCTTAAAGAATGGGGGGCATTGTAATTCTTTCAAAATAATAATTATTTAAAAACCCCAGCCTTTTTGGTTGGGGTTTTTTTATTTCCTATAAGAATAAGTAACATTAATTAAATGTACTATCTCCGGATGTCAGATTTTATTAAGTTTTAATGGGAGGGTTCTTATGAAGTCTGTCAAATGATTCGAATATAACAGCCAATAATATAACAAATAGACAGCCTAAAGCATTTAACCACAAATACCCCATCCAATCTAAATACCATACAAATATCACAACCACCTGGGTGATAATACCCGCGATAAAAACAGCATTCCCTTTTACAAACCGGAAGAAGAAGGCTAGTAAAAACATGCCCAATATGTTTCCATAAAAAATAGATCCGATGATATTGACTAATTGGATCAGATTGTCAAAGAGGTTTGCCACACAGGCTATAAGAATAGCCACTATTCCCCAAAGTAGGGTAAATAACTTAGAAACCTTTACATAGTGTTCCGGGGAGTATTCATCCTTTTTATTTCTTTTATAAAGGTCCAGTGCGGAAATTGTACCAAGGGCATTTAATTCGGAGGCTGTGGAAGACATTGCTGCAGATAGAATAACTGCTAATAAAAGACCTACTAAACCTTTGGGGAGATAATTTAGGATAAAATGGATAAATACATAATCCTTATCGTTTGTCTCAACAGCATCATCTGCCTTTTTAATCATTGCCTTTGCCGCTTCCCTGTTGTTTTTTTCTTTTTCAATTATCAGGAGCATTTCATTTTTGGCTTCGGAAGTAACGTCTTGATCCTTTAAATCCAATGCTGTGGAATATTCATCCTGCGCTATTTTCTTTTCAATTTCCAAATTTTTATGACTTTCTTCCAATAATTTATAATCTTCCGCATAGGACGATTGCATTATGGCATTAGTTGCTGCAGGATTAAAATTTAAAGGCGATGGATTGTACTGATAAAATACAAAAACCATAACCCCAACCAGGAGAATAAAAAATTGCATAGGGATTTTTAAGATCCCATTAAAAATAAGACCTAACTGACTTTCCCTGATGGATTTACCGGAAAGATATCGTTGAACCTGACTTTGATCTGTTCCGAAATATGCCAGCATAAGAAACATTCCTCCTGTAATGCCACTCCAGAAAGTATATCTACTCCGCGGATTGAAACTGAAATCTAATATATTTAATTTATCACTTGCTCCTGCAATTTTCAAGGCTTTGGTAAATGTGATATCTGCAGGCAAATAACCCAGAATAAAAAAGAAAGCAATAAACATCCCTGTCATAATTACAAACATTTGCTGTTTTTGGGTAACACTTACTGCGTTTGTACCGCCGGAAACGGTATAAATGATAACTAAGGAGCCAATAATAATATTCAAGGTTTTTAAGTCCCACCCCAAGACGGCAGAAAGGATTATGGAAGGAGCAAAAATTGTAATTCCTGCTGCAAGGCCGCGTTGTATTAAAAACAATACGGCTGCAAGGGTACGGGTTTTAAGATCAAACCTTCTTTCAAGAAATTCGTAGGCCGTATATACCTTAAGTTTGTGATATAATGGAATAAATACGATACATATAATAATCATGGCAATGGGAAGGCCAAAATAGAATTGAACAAAACCCATTCCGTCGTGAAAAGCCTGTCCTGGTGTAGAGAGAAAAGTAATAGCGCTGGCCTGTGTAGCCATCACGGAAAGACCGATGGTCCACCATTTGGATTTATTTCCGCCCAGGACGTAGTCGTTGACGTTTTTATTACCTCTTGTTTTCCATACCCCGTAAACTACGATAAACAAGAGGGTTCCACTAAGTATAATCCAGTCCAGTTTTTCCATTTCAACTGTAAATGGTCATGATAAAATAAAAAATAAGGATGTATATCGTATTGAGAATCAAGACCAGTGTATATTCCTTTTTCCAGGTAAGTTTGTCTAGCATCATTTGCCTTTAATATCTGTAGTGTTATCTATTTGTTCTTTTCCTAAAGATAGAATATTTGCAAATAACTTATAGGCGCCGGAAACCCCTGCAGGAAGTTCTCTAAAAAAACTTATTCCGGTATAAATATAATTTCCCTTACCATATGGTGCTACAAGAAGTGCTCCATTGGTTGGCGATTCTCCTTTGTCATTCATTTGTAGAATAGGTGTGAATTTGGGATCCCATTCATCAGGAAAGTAAAGTCCTCTCTCCTGAACCCAACCCTCAAAGTCCAAATTTGTAATGGTATTGGGAAAATTAATAACGGAATGATCACTTGCAATAATCTTTACCTCAGAATCCTCATTAGTAATGCGGTCTCTGGATATTTTAAGAGGGTAGGGGGCCAGATCTTTAAAAGAGGCGTCTCTGCGCCCCGCAGTGTTATATTGTATTATAAGGTTTCCTCCCTGCTCTACATATTCCAGTAAAAAACGTTGTTTAAATTCAAGCTCTTCTATAACGTTATATGCCCTGATCCCTGTAACAACCGCGTCATATTTGTTTAGACTACCCGATTCTATAGCTGTGGGATCAATTAAATGAACGGTATAACCTATCTGTTCCAGGCTCTCAGGCACCTCATCTCCGGCACCCATTATATACCCAATATGCTCTCCAACTTTCTTAATGTTCAGTCTTACAACTTTGGCTTCGGAATGAATCAAAACGGTTTGAGTTGGGATATGGTCATAGGTAATCTCAATTAATTCTTTATCCAATTCTTTACCATCAATGTGGATAATGGGGGTTATCAGACATTCGTCTTCCTCTGCAGGAGGGGTTAGCGTAAAAACAACTGTCTTTTCATCACCCTTGTTTGCAATTTCAAATTCTATAAATTCCTCATCTACCACCCAACCTTTATTATGGCCCAATTCCACTTTACCTTTAAGTCCGCTTTTATGTGCTGTAATGGTTACAGGTATATTTCTTGGAGCTCGGTCAGCAAAGATTAATACCTTATCACCAAATCTGGCAGTAGCTTCCGGAATAATCTCAAAAGGTTCATACAGCTCCCCTTTATCAGGTTTTGAATATCTATGAATAACCGGTTTTTCTATTTTTATTGAATACCCGTTAAATTCCAATTCAAAGCTTGCGTGAAATGGGCGTATGGTTTCAGGGTTTCCTATTAGTTGCGGATCATTTACTTTGTACATGCCCAGACTTCCCTTTTCTACCAGCCAATAAGGACTGGTATAAGGCTGATCTTCAGGTATTTTAAGATCTAATACAAGGTTCTTTTTTTGATTATTAGCTAAGGGTATTTTATCCTGCTTATAAGATTCCGACGCAAGAGTAACAGAATTAAATAAAATATCAGTATTAGTTCGGTTTAGGACCTCAATATTTATCTTTACAC
>NZ_JBATGR010000259.1:0-3004 GCF_049665975.1 Eudoraea sp. | reverse complement strand
GTAAGTTCTTCTCCATACTAAGCATTTGCGCTACTTTGAGTGCGCTACCTTTTAGAGATTTAAGTCCATTATAAATATCTGAAGCATTCTCTTCATTCAACTCTTCCTTATCGTGCTCAGGATTTACAAGTTTTTTACCATAATACTTCATAAAATTCCCCCCTACTTTGACTCCGGTCTTCATGAGCTTCCCTGCTCTTTCAATTTTCCCGGTTGGGATTCTATCAAGTGTTTTCATATTATTTTAAGGTTAAGATGATTAAGAAAATTTTTCTTTATAGATAAATTTTCCAAAATCTATGATACTGTCTAATGGTGTATTGTCAAAAACGTCAAAAATGGTTTTTATTGATTTCTCAATTGCTATATCCGTTTTTTCAAAATCCGCTGAGGTGTCATCCATCCAAAACTTGAGAAGAAATAAAAACTGGACCCAAGCGCCTTCCGAAAACAGTCCCGGTTGGTGTTTTGAAATTTTGGAAGTTTTTACACTATTATCCTCCTCAATCAGTTCTTTTGTGAAATTTCTGATTCCGTTTCGGAGTCCTTTAAGCTGTTCTATGCTTTTTAAAGGATTTTTGTCCTCATTCAAAGCAAATAGCACATAACTCCGATTAAGTTTGAGCATTTCAAAAAAAGTAAAAAAGAAAGTGAGCATTTTGTCTTTACTGGAAAATTCCTGATACTCCTTATTTTTAGATAATAAACCCATGGTATTTTCAAAGAAAATATCCCATATAGCTTTTTGAATTCCTTTAACAGACCCAAAATTTTTATAAAATTCTTCCTCTTTTATTTTGTTTTCCTTACAAAATTTAAAAACAGATTTAGGTACTGCTTCATGTTCCAGTACATAATTCATGTAATAAGAAATAATATTTGCTTTAGACGGACTTTTTACTTTGGCTTTAGAAGTCATAACCTCTTGTGTTTATGTTTAAATTTATGAAATATATTATAAACGCATTTAATAATTATATAAAGGTAACATCTGTATAAAAAAAGTGTGCTTTCAAGAAAAAGCACACTTTTAAACAACCTAACCAATTAATAAACAATCTGATTAAAAAATCAAAAAACTTTTTCATAGCAATTGATATTCCTTAATCACATTACAAAAATACATAATGTTTAATTATTATTCGTATATATTAAACATAAAATTTGTTAAAATTTACTGCTAAACTTTCAAAATATCTAAAAGTGTCAGTTTGTCACCTGTGAACAGTATGGTACTTTTTTTGACATATAATAAGTTATAATTTTAAAAATAAATAAATATGGCTACAGGTAAGATTAATGTTTCAGTTGAAAACATTTTCCCATTAATTAAAAAATTCCTTTATAGCGATCACGAGATATTTTTACGCGAGCTAATTTCAAATGCTACGGATGCCACACTCAAATTAAAACACCTCAGCTCAATCGGCGAGGCCAAATTAGAGTATGGAAATCCAATGATTGAGGTGAAGATAGATAAGGAAGGTAAAAAACTTCATATCATTGACCAGGGTATTGGCATGAGTGAAGAAGAAATTAAAAAGTATATTAATGATATTGCATTTTCCGGTGCTGAAGAATTCCTTGATAAATACAAGGATGGGGACAAAGACTCAGGTATTATCGGACATTTTGGCCTGGGCTTTTATTCTTCTTTTATGGTGGCCGATAAGGTTGAGATTATCAGTAAAAGTTATACTGACCAACCCGCTGTTCATTGGAGCTGTGATGGATCGCCAAAATTCAATTTGAAAAAATCGAACAAAAAAGAGCGAGGTACAGAAATAATTCTGAGTATTGCCGATGATTCGACTGAATTTTTAGAGGAGAACAGGATATCTGAATTATTGAGCAAGTACAATAAATTTATGCCCATTCCAATTAAGTTTGGAACAAAGACAGAGACTCTTCCAAAACCTGAAGATGCTAAAGAAGATGATCCGGCTCCTACACAAGAAGTGGATAATATAGTAAATAATCCCAACCCTGCCTGGACAAAGAAACCTGCAGATTTAAAAGACACGGATTACAATAACTTTTACAGGGAATTGTATCCAATGCAATTTGAAGAGCCTCTTTTCCATATTCATTTAAATGTGGATTACCCTTTTAATCTGACAGGCATACTTTATTTCCCAAAGCTAACTAATGATTTAAGTATTCAGAAGGACAGAATTCAGCTGTATCAGAACCAGGTTTTTGTAACTGATAATGTTGAAGGAATAGTTCCTGAATTCCTAACCATGCTACGAGGTGTAATTGATTCGCCTGATATTCCCCTGAATGTTTCCCGATCGTACTTACAAGCAGATGGTGCTGTTAAGAAGATTTCCTCATATATAACAAGAAAGGTTGCAGATAAGCTTACCGCTTTGTTCAAAAATAATCGTGAGGATTTTGAGAAAAAATGGAATGATATCAAAATCGTCATTGAATACGGAATGTTGTCCGAAGAAAAATTCTTTGAAAAAGCTGATAAATTTGCTTTGTATCCGACGGTTGATGGCACTTATTTTACATTTGAAGAGTTGAAAGAGAAAATTAAAGCTCTTCAAACAGATAAAGATGAGAAATTGGTAGTGCTCTATGCATCGGATAAGGAGTCACAGCATAGTTATATTGAAGCAGCCAAGGCTAAAGGTTTTGAAGTGCTATTACTTGATTCGCCGATTGTCCCGCATCTGATGCAAAAATTAGAAACTTCAAATGAGAAATTATCTTTTGCCAGGGTAGATGCCGATCATTTAGATAATCTCATTAAAAAAGAAGATACACAAATAAGCAAATTGTCTGATGAAGAGAAGGAAAAGCTAAAGGCAAATATAGAAGAGGTAACTGCCGATAAAGGTTATACTGTACAATTGGAGGCCATGGATAGTGAGGCTTCTCCCTTTATCATCACCGAACCCGAATTTATGAGGCGAATGAAGGAAATGCAGCAAACCGGGGGAGGTGGAATGTTTGGCATGGGGAATATGCCCGAAATGTATAATTTAATAGTAAA
>NZ_JBATGR010000258.1:0-9407 GCF_049665975.1 Eudoraea sp. | reverse complement strand
GGTTTTTTCAATAACAAAAAAACTTGCGCCAATTAATAAAATGAGTGCTATTAAATCTGCCCTGGCAATGAACCCTTCAGGAACGGATAATAAGATATCAAAAACAGAAACAGACGGAGCTTCTATTTGCTCGAAAGAACCTGGCACTACCTTTGTCTGGTTAGTATCCGGATTAATGATTCTTTCGTATTCTCCTTGAGGAACAATATAGGTTAAAGCAGCAGAGAATAAAATAAACCCAATCATAATTACAAGGGCATTCGGAAACTTCTTCATTTGGTTGGTTGGCTTTAGGAGATGACAGAAAAGCTTTAAAGGTAATAGATTTATTTTCTATTCAGAATTGAAAACAAAGAGGCAAGGAACTTCAAAATCATTTTTATTGAAATTTAAATGATTATATTTAAGAAGGCCGAAAATGGAATTATGAAAAGCCAGACTTCCTTTATCTTTCTCTTTCTTTCTTTATCCATGGGCCATTTTATGTTTGCCCTGCAGGGTAAAAATGACAGTATTAAAGAAACCACAGCACTTTTTAAAAATCAGGAACAACTGCCTTTAAAACTAAAATTTTCCGCTAAAAACCTAAGAGAGAATACTAACGATAGCACTTATGTAAAATCAATGCTATGGTATAACGATGCAAATACCGTATGGGATTCCATAGATATTCAACTCAGAGCCCGGGGTAATTTTAGACGAGACAACTGTTATTACGTTCCATTACGAATCAAACTAAAAAAATCTGAAACAAGAGGAACACTCTTTCAGGGGAATAAAAAACTTAAAGTTGTGTTACCCTGTCTGGAGGGAAGAAATGGTAATGATTATGTTATAAAGGAGTATTTGGCTTATAGGCTATATGAAGTTATTTCGCCCTATCATTTCAAAACCAGATTGTTGGAGATAGAATTTCTTGAAGAGAAAGGACATCGAATAAAGCAACACCAGATCCAGGGGTTTCTTATTGAGGATATTGATAATGTTGCCGAGCGTGTAAATGGAAAGCAGATAAAAAGAGTTATCCATCCCTTACAGCATGACGCTGTTTTTGCAGTAGAAAATGCATTTTTTGAATACATGATAGGAAATACAGACTATTCTTCAAGGGTTCAACACAATCAACGGCTTTTGTTTGTGGAGGATAAAATTATTGCAGTACCCTATGATTTTGATATGTCGGGCCTGGTAAACACACATTACTCAACGGTGTCTAATATCCAGAATATACCTACCAAAATAGAAAGTGTAACCGAACGTGCCTATAAAGGCTATGAACGTGATGAAGCCATATTGCAAGAAGTAAGGCAAACTTACCTTGATCATAAAGAACAACTTTTTGCCACCATTGATGGTTTGCAAACATATTTCCGAGATCCTGTTCAATTTCGGACGGCAAAAGAATTTGTGGAGAGTTTTTTTGAAATCATTGAAGACGATAAAAAATTCAATAGAAATATAATTAACCGTACTAGGGTTAAATAATAATCAGTCCAATTTTATGTATGAGTCACAATTTTATTGTGTGCATTTCTTAGTAAATATCCAAATAGCAGGATACTGAGAAATGTCTATTTTATCATTTCTTTTGCGTTTTTAATTAGGCTTAAGCTCCTCATCAATTAATACCAAAATTTCGTCAATTTCCTTAATAGCGGCATTATAGGTCTGTTCTTTTTCTTGCATAATCTCCAACAATAAAAATACAAGGTTTTGAAATTCGTTGGAAAAAACAAGGTCCGGGTCAATGACTTTGGCGGAAACAAAATTTACGGCTGAAGTTAAATTGGGGGCAGCGAATTTCATCATCACATCGTAATGAATATTCTCCATTCTGTTTACATAATTATAGCGTTCTTCCAACCATCTAACTCTGTTAATGATCCTTTGGTTTCGAAGCAACTGCATTTGGCCGCCATTTACTAAAGTCTCATAAATATTGCCTTCTCTGTCAAAATCGGAATAATTGGTAAGTTTTGAAACTATAATCCCCAGGGTATCCATTTTGGTGCGGTCATTGGTCAAAATAAGCTCTTTGGCAAATTCAAACTGTACCATGTAGTGATTGTTATAATCTATCTGACTCTGAATAAGTTCTTTATCTCCAATAATTTGGTCTCTGATATTTTTATAAATTTTTATTTCTGTAATTTTTTTCTCCCTTTCTTCATTCCAGTTATCGACTTGAAAGGCTAGTAAAATCCCAATCATTACCAATAAAATTTCACCGATGGCATATAAAAGGTATTTTTTTAGGTTCTTATCCTGAATTAATTGTTGTCTGAACCCTCTAAATAATTTCATATGTATTTAAATATTTAAACTGATTCAAAGAATGCAAATCTTTATGAAATTACTAAAGTATTTTGGGGAACCCAAGTTTTGTTAAATGGTTTCTTTTTAATGAGAGGACAAAAAAATGCCCGAAACAAATTAATGATAAAGTGAAGTATTTTTTCTACCGATAAAAAAAACAGGGCATTCGGACATTAAAAACAGGCCTTCATCCACTAAGATTATGATTATATCCTTAGAAGTTATATCCTAGCAACATCTCCTTTCATTGAGATATACTTATTAACCATAAAACTATTATACAAAAACATGAAAAAAATCATTCTCTTATTCGTTGCTATTGTACTTCTGGCCAGTTGCCAGGAAAAAGTGAAGGAACCCGAGGCACCTATGCCAGATCCGAATATGGAAAAATTCCATAAGAATGTTGAAACCACAAAGGCTTTTTTGGAGGCATTTTCTAACAATGACTCCCTTAACTTTGGCCAGTACGTTACGGACGATTTTATCTGGTCACCCCCCAGTGTGGGCAGCGACTCTTTACCAAGAACTACATGGGAAGAGGCTATGAAAGGTTTTATGAAGGGGTACAATAACAAAAAACTAAGCGATGCTCAATATTTTGCGGGCTTGGGAGAAGATCAAAAACCCAATGGGGATGTCAGGGTTTACGGACTTTGGAAGTCGATCAATGCTGAAACAGGAAAAGACTCTAGATTAAAATATTATGCCGTCTACTTTTTTAATGAAGCAGGGAAAATTACGCATCAGGCAGAATGGTATGACACCGCAGATCTGACTAAAGAATTTTAGGAAGGCATCTCATATTCCATGGTCATTATGTACCATGGAGAGTTTTCTAATGGAAAATCCGACTTTTTTCGAAAAGTCGGATTTTTAAATTTTAGTATTCGTTTTGTTAAAAGTGCTAAGCAGGCTACATGTTAAAGTGCAGATTCAATATCAATACCGGCTTCCAATAAAAGATTAAAAATAAGGCGGTATTCATCCTCACTAAACTCTCCATCTGCGTTGGCCATCTCACTCAACATCACTCCTAGTGCGGTTTTTTTATTGTGTGGCATAGCCTTCAGGACTTGCATACATTCCATAGCGGTAATTTTCCTCGCTTCTTCAATGAGAACGCGGTCAAATTTTAAAATATCCATCAATTGAGTAAGGAAGTCAATTTCACGTTTATCAACTTTTCCATCTACCAGAATAACCTCATCAATGGCTTTTACTATGGCTAATTTTTCAGCTAAATTAAAATTCATTATTTCTTTTTCTAGAATTGATATGATGATTCTCCGTTATATAAATTACAATATACAAGGTAATTAAAAAAAGTCATTCTTGCATCCTTTTTAACGGCTTTCCGATAGGAATCATAATTAAAAAAGGTTTTGTAACTTATCTAATAAAAGTTCGTTTAAATATAGCAGAATAAATATGCTGCAGATCCTTAGACATGAGACCTTAAGGTATAAATATTTCCTCAAATGTTAACAATCAAGGGCTATAGAAGATATGGTTAATAGATCAGAGGAGGAGGAGGAGATACTTATTACAGATGCCGAATTCTATGGAGAGGTTAAAAAAACAATTTGAAATATGAAACAAATAATGCTTATATGCCCGATGTTTTTTTTGTTGATAGCACTAAATTTAAATGCTCAGGATATTACCGTGCTCTCATATAATATTCGCTTGGATGTGGCTTCTGATAGCCTGAATCGTTGGGATAATAGAAAGGACTTTTTAATTGGTCAACTGAACTTTTATGAACCCGAGGTTTTTGGAATTCAGGAAGGGTTACTGCATCAGTTGGAAGAAATTAAGAAAGGAATGCCCGGTTATAATTATATTGGGAAGGGAAGGGAAGACGGACTCAAAAATGGTGAGTTTTCGGCGATTTTTTATAATCCGGAGAAGTTGGAGTTAATGGAAGAAAACACCTTCTGGCTATCGGAAACGCCTGAAATACCTTCAAAAGGATGGGATGCAGCCATTAAACGGGTTTGCACCTATGGATTATTTAAAACCAAAAGGGGGGGGCAAAACTTTTGGGTATTCAATACGCATTTTGACCATATTGGAGAGGAGGCCAGAAAGGAAAGTGTATTCCAGATCATTGAAAGAATACAAGAATTAAACACTAAAAACTTCCCTGTAATATTAACAGGGGATCTTAATCTGGAACCGGATCACCCGAGTATTTTATTGCTCTCCAGTGCCATGCAGGACACCCATTTGCTTGCCGGGGATAAGGGTTTTGGCCCTGAAGGAACATTTAATGGGTTTAATTTTTCAGAACCCATAACACGAAGAATAGATTATATTTTCCTTTCCAAAACAGGATTTCAGCTTCTTAAATATGCCATTTTGAGTGATTCGGAAGACTTGAGATATCCTTCAGATCATTTCCCCGTACTCGCGAAGTTATCTATTATCGAAACAGAATGAGAATAGCCCCTATTGCAGTTAAAATCAGGATCAACTTCCTATAAAAACTTTCACGAATAATTTTAACCAGCCGTACACCAATAAATAACCCTAATATGATTCCGGGGAGTAGTTTTAAATCTATCACCAATGTTTCCCAACTAATAGTTTTCCATACAAAAATGTGAAAAGGCAGTTTTATTGCATTTACAATCAGAAAAAGCCATGCTGCAGTGCCTATAAATACATTTTTAGGAAGTCGCATAGCCAAAAAATAAATATTTGAAAAGGCCCCGGCCAAATTCCCAATCATAGTGGTAATTCCTGCCATTACCCCCATAAAACCTCCAAAAGCCCAATGTGAAGGGACAGATTTTGATTTGCGTAAATCCCACCAGTACATAAGCAATACACTTGCCAGAATAATGCCCGACATTCCAATTTTAAACGTCTTTTCGGGAAGGTTTTTTCCAATCAGGACCCCTATCAATAACCCTGATATCATCCATGGTAGAAAACGCAGAATATATTTCCATTGTGCGTGCCTGTTGTAATAAATTACCGCAAAAATATCACCAA
The DNA here is from genome assembly GCF_049665975.1 of Eudoraea sp. Lineage (GTDB taxonomy): Bacteria > Bacteroidota > Bacteroidia > Flavobacteriales > Flavobacteriaceae > Eudoraea. The sequence goes on along the minus strand of NZ_JBATGR010000258.1, from coordinate 4,088 downwards.
CTAAAAGCAATGGCACAATAAGACCGGTAGATTCTCTGGCTCCAAAGGCGAGTGCCATAAGGGTAACAATAATAATAGCGATACCTTTTAGGCCTGCTTTAGAAATCCCCAGAATTACGGAGGCAAAAAAAGCCAATATCCAGGAGGTGGTGGTAATTTCCAATATAGGATGTTAAAGCGATTAATAGGTTTAAAGAACAAAAAACAAATGTATCCTAAAAAATAATATCTTTATGCCTTGACCAAAACCAAACTATGGAATTAAGTACCTTAGACTACTCGTTTATAATTGTATTTTTCTCAATTGTTCTGCTTATTGGGATTCTGGTTTCTAAAAAATCAGGGAAGAATACCACAGAATTTTTCTTATCGGGAAGGACTATGCCCTGGTGGTTACTGGGACTCTCTATGGTAGCAACTACATTTTCTACAGATACGCCAAACCTGGTAACTGATATTGTTAGAACCAACGGCGTTTCGGGAAACTGGGTCTGGTGGGCCTTTCTTATTACCGGCCTGTTAACCGTATTTGTGTATGCCAAACTATGGAGAAAATCTAATGTAAATACGGATCTCGAATTTTATGAATTACGTTATGGCGGTGCTCCGGCAAGATTTTTAAGAAAGTTTCGCGCGGTTTACCTTGGTGTTATTTTCAATGTAATTACCATGTCTGCGGTTACCCTGGCAGCCATTAAAATTGGGGGAATAATGCTTGGGTTGGAACCCTGGCAAACTGTAATAAGTGCCGGATTAATTACAGTAACTTTTAGTGCATTAGGCGGTTTTAAAGGTGTCGTATATACAGATTTCTTATTGTTTTTTGTGGCAATGGGAGGTGCAATTGGTGCAGCATATTATTTGGTAAATTTACCGGAAGTTGGAGGAATACAAGCTCTTATGGCCAATGAAAATGTGGCGGACAAACTCTCTATTCTGCCAGATTTCAGCAACAAGCAGGCTTTGATCACACTTTTTATTATACCCCTTGCAGTACAATGGTGGAGCTCATGGTATCCGGGAGCGGAACCTGGTGGTGGAGGTTATATTGCGCAAAGAATGCTTGCGGCAAAGAACGAAAATCATGCTATTGGAGCTACCTTTTTCTTTAATATTATGCATTATGCTTTAAGGCCTTGGCCATGGATATTGGTAGCCCTGGCTTCTTTGGTGATATATCCGGATATAGCCAGTATTCACGAGGCATTTCCAAACGTGGCAGATGATAAATTAGGACATGACCTGGCGTATTCCGCCATGCTGACTAAATTACCCAGCGGGCTTCTTGGTCTGGTTTTAGCTTCTTTGATTGCGGCCTACATGAGTACAATTTCTACCCAGCTAAACTGGGGGTCATCTTATATCGTTTATGATTTTTACAAGCAGCAGATTAATCCTAAGGCTTCAGAAAAGAGATTAGTTGCGGTTGGGCGTTTGTCTACAGTTGGTCTTATGGTGCTTAGTGCTCTACTTGCATTGCTGCTTCAAAATGCTCTTCAATTATTTGAAGTTTTACTCGTTTTTGGGGCTGGTACTGGTTTAATATTTATTTTAAGATGGTTTTGGTGGCGTATTAATGCCTGGAGTGAGATTACCGCTATGTTTGCCTCAGGAATCATATCTATAGTTCTTAAACTTACTGCTGTCGGACCATTTTTATTTGCAGCAGATACGGGCGTTTTCCCGGACTGGTCTGAATATATTTTTGTTGTTTTGGCAACTACAATTATTTGGCTGGCCGCTACGTTTATGACTCAGCCTGAATCAAAAAAGGTACTAAGAGATTTCTATATAAAAATTCAACCCGGAGGCCCGGGCTGGGAGAAAGTTATCAAAGATGCAAAATCTGATGGCGTTGTAATTTCCGATCCTAATGAGAAGTGGAGTGTCCCGCAGGGAATTTCGGCAATGGTTTTGGGTTGTGTACTAATTTATACCTGCATGTTTGCCACAGGATATTGGATTTATGGGGAGACAAAACTAGCCATCATATTAACGGTAATTGCAATTGTTTCGGGAGTTTTATTAGCAAAAGTCTGGAACCGGATGAAAGAAGATATATTATAGTACTATGAAAGAAAGAATTATATCTGTTGATATTTTTCGGGGCTTTACCATAGTATTAATGATTTTGGTAAACACGCCAGGAACATGGTCCAATGTTTATGCGCCTTTTTTGCATGCCAATTGGCACGGATATACACCAACGGATCTTGTATTTCCATTTTTCCTGTTTATTGTAGGAACCTCAATAGCTTTTTCTTACAACAACAAAAAGGCTACGAAGGCTACCTACAGGAAGATTACAGTAAGAGCTTTAAAACTAATAGGTTTAGGCCTTTTTCTGGGAGCATTTACAATACATTTTCCTTTTATTAAGGATTTTGATAGTATCCGGTTTCCGGGTGTTTTACAACGCATAGGGGTAGTATTCTTTTTTGCGGCAATTTTATTTATAAATTTTAACTGGAGAGTACTTCTTGGAATTTGCATAACCATATTAATTGGGTATTGGATCTGGATGGGTTTTATTCCTGTTAATGGTATAGAGCCAACTTTTGACAGGGCAGCCAATAACTGGGCTAATTATGTTGACCTTAATGTATTAGGAACCCATATGTACAAGGAAGACTATGATCCCGAAGGATTATTGAGTACACTACCTTCTATAGCCACTTCATTGATGGGCATATTTACCGGGTTGATACTTTTGTCTAAACGTGCAAAAAAGGAAATATTATTATTTCTTCTGGGAGCCACTCTTGTTATAGCAGGACACCTTTGGGATCTTATATTTCCAATTAACAAGGCTCTATGGAGTAGTAGTTTTGTTTTAGTAACCGCTGGGTGGGCCAATATATTTCTGGCCTTAATATACTATTTAACCGATATTAAGGGGCTTAAATTTGGAAGTGTTTTCCGCTACGCTGGCTCAAATGCGATTACGGTTTATTTTTTATCAAGCTTTGTAACCAAAATATTTTATTCGATAAAAATGGATGAGCAAACCACACTTCATCAGTGGCTGTTTAAGAATATATATCTTCATGATTTCATGTCGGCTGAGTTATCTTCGTTGCTATACGGATTAACAGTTGTTTCGTTTTACTTACTCTTAGCTTATGTAATGTACAGGCGTAAAATATTTATTAAGGTTTAAAGTTTCCGGAAAAACCTAAATATGTAGAAGATATTACAAACAGTTAATAATCACGATTGTAATTCAAGATACCGGGCCACGTACTTACCAATTACATCAAACTCCAGGTTCACCAAAGTGCCAATTTCGTATTCTTTAAATCGTGTATGCTCATAAGTGTATGGAATAATTGCTACACTAAAGGCATTTTTTTCAGAATTAACAACTGTTAAGCTAACCCCGTCTACTGTAATGGATCCCTTTTCAATAGTAATATTATTAAGCTTCGGATCGTACTCAAAAGTGAACATCCAACTACCATCATTCCTGGTTATTTTTCTACAAACTGCCGTTTGGTCCACATGGCCCTGAACCAGGTGCCCGTCTAGTCTTGACCCCATGACCATAGCTCGTTCCAGGTTAACTGGCTGCCCTTCCCTTAGTTCTGAAAGGTTTGACTTTTGCAGGGTTTCATCAATCGCTGTAACTGTATAATAAGGCGCTTCTTTTTGGACCACTGTCAGGCATACCCCATTGTGGGAAATACTTTGGTCTATTTTTAATTCATCGGTAATAAGGGATCTAACCGTTATGTGAAGATTGCTTCCCTCTTTTCGCAATCTGTGTATTTTACCTAAAGTTTCAATTATTCCTGTAAACATGTATCATTTAAAATAAGTAGTTTTGCTCTGTAAAAGTAGAAATAAAGAGTTTGATAACATGGAGGAAAAGGCAAAAATAAGGTTGGGGATATCCATTGGGGATTTGAATGGTATAGGATGTGAAGTTGTACTTAAAACATTTGAGGATTCCAGGATGACGGATTTTTGCACCCCAATTATTTTTGCGTCAAACAAGACCATATCTAAACAGAAGAACGACCTCGGAATCGATATTAACTACAATGGCATTAAGGAAGTTTCAAGGGCCATAGCGGGAAAAGTTAATG
>NZ_JBATGR010000257.1:0-2746 GCF_049665975.1 Eudoraea sp. | reverse complement strand
ACAGGCCACCAAAAGACCTGCAATTTTATGCTATACCGGTGCCTACCATGGCCGGACTATGATGGCGATGACGCTAACTAGTAAGGTTAGTTATAAGTATGATTGCGGCCCTTTTGCTCCGGAAGTATACAGACTACCATTTCCAAACTTTTATCGCTATAGAGGTATTAGAGATGAGGCTACTTTTGTCAAGGACGAACTAAAACGACTTCACGAAAGCGCCCTCAATCTGGTTGATATAGAAAGTGTTGCGGCAATTATTTTAGAGCCCATCCAGGGTGAAGGTGGTTTTAATCCAATACCCCAAGAATATTTAGAGGGGTTAAGAGCATTTTGCGATGAGCATGGCATCTTACTAATTATGGATGAAGTACAAAGCGGATTCTGTCGTACCGGACATTGGGCTAGCTGGCAACACTATGGTGTACAGCCAGATATAAGTACCTACGCTAAATCGATGGGATCGGGACTTCCCATTGCAGCCGTCGTCGGGCGGGGGGAAATAATGGACGCTGCAGCTTCTGGCTCTATAGGTGGCACCTATATTGGAAGTCCTGTTTGTTGTGTTGCCGCTTCGGCTACCATTAAATATATGAAGGAGATTAATCTTAATGAAAGGGCAAAACAGGTCGGTGATACCATCATGAGCCGTTTGAAAAAGTTGATGAAAGATTATTCTGAAATAGGTGATGTGAGAGGCATTGGTGCAATGATTGGGATCGAGTTTGTTAAAAATAGTGATCCAAGGCAACCTAATTCAGAAGTTTGCGGCAAAATTGTAAAAGGCTGTTCGGAAAACGGGTTAATTATTCTTAGTGCAGGCACCCATAAAAATATTATTCGCATCCTCTCACCTTTGGTAATTACCCGGGAAGAATTAGAAAAAGGGTTATCTATTTTAGAAAATGAAATTAAAAAAGCAATAGGAAACTAATATGAGACCATTCGCAATTGCAGGAATACAGATGAAGGTTTCAGCGGTCGCTTCCAATGTGGAAATGATGAAGCTGAAACTCGATATTACAATGACCCTCTATCCGTGGATAGAAATGGTATTATTTAGTGAATTATGTGCATACGGCCCACTAATACATACTGCCCAGGAAATTCCTTGTGCGTTTGAAGCCGAAATGCAGGCCATGGCCAAAAAATATGGGATCTGGCTACTTCCGGGATCTATTTTTGAAAAGAGTAATGGAAAAATATACAATACGACCACCGTTATCAATCCCAAAGGGGAAATTGTGACACGCTATCGCAAAATGTTTCCGTTTTATCCCTATGAAGTAGGCGTAACACCGGGAACGGAATTTTGTGTTTTTGATGTGCCCGAAGTAGGAAGATTTGGAGTGTCGATTTGTTATGATATGTGGTTCCCGGAAACCATTAGAACCTTAGTGTCAATGGGCGCAGAAGTAATACTTCACCCCACCATGTCTGGTACCATAGATCGAGATATTGAATTATCTATTGTAAGAGCGATGGCTTCCGTGAATCAATGTTACTTCTTTGATGTCAATGGTTTGGACACCGGGGGTACCGGACGATCCATAGTATGTGGGCCAGACGGCCTTGTTATTCACCAGTCCGAAGGTACTGAAGAAATTATCCCTCTTGAATTAAATATCGCAAGAGTGAAAAGAAGCCGTGAATTGGGCATATTGCGCCTGGGCCAGCCCCTGAAAAGTTTTAGAGATCATTTAGGTCAATTCAGCATATATCAGCCACAAACCCCTCACCCCTATCTCGATTCACTTGGCCCCCTCATAAAACCTAATAGACTGGACAAATTAACAAAATTGATTATAAAGGGAGAATCTCTTGAACATCCGATAGCTCCAACACATTATAAAGGAGATGGATCAATATAAATACTAATTACAATGGGCGGCGTATCCTCAAATAAAAAGAAAGACAAAACGGAGTTTAAAGATTATGTGAGTTGGTTTGAAATACCAGCCATCGACTTTCAGCAAGCAGTTAATTTTTACAACCACATATTCGGCATTAAAATGATTCAAAACGTCACAGAGGAAAATGCCATGGCCTTTTTTCCGGTGAAAAAGGGTATTGGTGGAGCGGTTATTTCTGGGCCGGGTTCTGTTCCCAGTGATATTGGACCATTGATTTATTTAAATGGGGGCAAAGACTTGAGTAATGTCCTCGATAAAGTGGAAGATGCTGGTGGGAGAATAGTAATGCCCAAAACCTTGATAAGCGAAGAAGCGGGTTACTTCGCCATTTTTATTGATTCTCAGGGAAACAAGCTCGCTTTACATTCAAAAAATTAAATCGTGATTAAGAATAAAATCAAAAGTGCACCTTATTATAACATCGGACAACTAAGGGTCGACTACTGGAACAAACTAAAAATTGAAACAGCGGAATTAGCCCGATGCCGCAAAGGGTCTGCTAATGAAAAAAGACATAAACAAGCCACAAAAGAGTTAATAAAAGATCTGAAAGGTGTTGAGTGTTTTTTTGCTTCTCCAGGTAAAGGGCGCATACAGAAGCTGGAAAAGGCCTTTTCCGTTCATGAGCATGCCTCCTTATCACACCTGGCGGCAGAAACTACAAAACAATTGGTAGGTGATAGCTACAGAAGTAATCCGGACTTTCTGGATCATGATGAACATAGCTTAGAATCAGTTGAGGAACATGAGCAATATAACGGCATTAGTAAGAATTATTTCGAGGTAATGTTCGTTGACGATATTTCCGAACAGGAAGAGATCAATCTGCAGCA
>NZ_JBATGR010000256.1:0-3121 GCF_049665975.1 Eudoraea sp. | reverse complement strand
TTGGCAAGTTTTGCTAATTGAGAAATATCAGATAGATGGAGTTCTCTTAATATTACTTCTTTTGGATTCAATAGTTATTTTTCTTTCGATTAAGTGGTTTTAAGGGATACCTGTTTTTATACCGTATTCTTAATATTGTAGCCTTTTTTTATGTAATGTATATAATAATAGTTCATCATCTTCATTTGGTAGTTTAATTGTACCTGTCATTTCTAATCCTAATTTTTCTAAAAGTCTTTGAGAGGAAATATTCTCTTTTGATGTAATTGCCTTAATCTCTTTAATTTCAAATTCTTCAAAAGCAGCTTTCTTCAATCTATTTGCAGATTCAAAGGCATAACCTTTCCTTTCATATCCGGGGAGAAATGCAAACCCAAGATCTATACCAGCTAATCCTTCTCTATCATAGAGTCCACAAGTTCCTATTTTTATAAGGTCAGATTTACGAAATATTGTGTAATTAGAATAACCAAGTCTTTTGAGCTGTGGTAACATTTTGGTTTTAATATAATCTTCTGCACTTTCGACTGATTTGATATCTCTATCTCCAATATATTTAATAAATTTTGGAGTATTCATAAGATTATAAATAAATTCCGCATCTCCTTCTGAAGTTGGTTTAATAAGCAATCTTTCCGTTTCAAATTCTTTGTACATTATTTTTTTATAAGGTATTTTGTATATTGATTACCTTGAACCTGAAGCGTTTAATCGTACAAAACAACCTTAATAATTGCTCATTTTAATTCCGTTTTTTTATCGTTACCAGTAGGTTTGTTCTTTACATATTTTTCCAGCCATTGATCCTGCTCCCAAAGTAGATGCAGAATAGATTCCTTTGCTCTGTAACCATGACTTTCGTTAGGTAACATAACTAACCTTACCTGAGCTCCTAGTCCTTTAAGTGCGTTAAAATATCGGATACTTTGCATAGGATAGGTTCCTGAATTATTATCTGCTTCACCATGAGTCATTAGTAAAGGCGTCTTCATTTTATCAGCATGCATAAACGGAGACATAGTGTAATAAATTTCCGGAGCTTCCCAATAATTTCTTTCTTCACTTTGGAATCCAAAAGGTGTCAGGGTTCTATTGTAAGCACCACTCCTCGCAATTCCAGCAGCGAAAAGATCGGAATGGGAAAGCAGGTTAGCAACCATAAATGCTCCATAACTATGTCCTCCAACAGCAACGCGGGTTCTATCAATATAACCCAATGCATCTACTGCGTCAATTGCGGCTTTGGCATTTGCCACTAATTGCGTTCTAAAAGTATCATTAGGTTCATCATCACCTTCCCCTACTATGGGAAATGAAGCGCCATCCAGCACGACAAAACCTTTTGTCACCCAATAAATTGGTGATCCGTAGTATGGAAAGGTAAATTTATTCGGGTTTGAAGTCTTCTGTGATGCACTAGATTGATCTTTAAATTCTCGAGGATAGGCCCATAAAATCATGGGCATTTTTTCTTTTTCCTCCTTGTTGTAACCTACGGGAAGATATAAAGTACCCGATAAATCTAAGCCATCGTCCCTTTTATAAGTAATTACTTCTTTATGGATATTCTGTATACTTTTAAAAGGATTGTCAAAGTTGGTTAACTGCTTAAGCTGATTTTTCTTTAAATCTCTGATAAAATAGTTAGGATACTCATTGGGTGATTCCAGTCTTACAAGGAGCTCATTTTTGTCAACATCATAACTTGTAAGGCTTTCGAGCTTGTCAGTATATCCCGATTGATAAATTCTACTTGTTTTGAGCGATTTAAGGTTAATTTTATCAATAAATGGGAATTGTCCTTTTTCAGAATATCCGGCTCCGTTAAGGAAGGCTTCTCTACCCTTCAAAGCCAGGACATCACTCCCCATTTTGTTCCTTTTTGTCACAAAATCTCCCGGATCACTGTATCTATCCTGATAATTTCTGTCAAAAAGAGTTTTAGGTTCTACAGAAGAATCAGATGGATTAAATAAATAAGTCTTGGTATTTCTTGTATTCCACCAGTAATCAATGATAAGTGCTGTATTTTCATCACCCCATACCGCACTGTCATATCTGTTTATGGTTTTTATCAGGCTCTGTGGTTCTCCATTGAACGGGGCATCTAATTGAAAAACTTCATCCCGGTATACTACTTCTTTTTCAGGATCACCTCCATCCAGAGCTTCGGCATAAACCAGGCTTGCAGGCATGTCGTTCCTCCAGCTAAATCTTCTTTTCCCTTTGCGGACAGCCATAAAACCCTTAGGCAGATCTTCAATCAAAGGGACTTCTATAACGGTCTCAACCTTTTGGCCATCCTTCGAATAAATAACAGTTTTGGAGGGAAATCTGCGATAAGGCACCAGGTATGAAAATGGTTTTTCAACAGTTATTACCATTACGTATTCACCATCCGGGGAAAACCTAATGCTATTGTACATATCACTGTCCAGCCATTTTTCACTTGTTCCATCCATTGAAACTTTGTAAAGCTCTGATAAAGCGAGTTGTTCAAAGTTATGCTCATCATTCTTGTTTTTTAATAAATCCTGATACGTTCTGTTTTGCGCTTTTTTTCCGTCATTCACGGAAATTGTAGGGCCGGTGGGAACAGCATTTTTTGTATCAATAAGTTCCTGCCTGTCAGGGGAAATCATTTTCACCAGGATGGCATTCCCATCCTCAAACCAGTTTATCGCATTTCGAAGGTTGCTATTAACCTTCGGTTCGGTCAATTTTGTTGCAGTTTGTTTAAGGATATCAACTACCCAGACTTCAACCCCGGAAGAAGTAGTATTTGTGCAGGCAATTTTCTTTTGATCTGGCGAGTAGCTAAAATTGGTCAATTTTGGTTCTTGTGGTAATCCACTTACCTGAATTACTTCAGATTCATTATTTATGATCGGTTTTATTTTTAAATTATTATAGTAAGTCACCCGGCTTCCAATATTGGTTTTCGGATTAATTCTTAATCCCCCCAACCTTAATTCTTCCTGGGATATTTCATCGATACTTTTATAGGCATCGCGATATAGAAAGATCATAAAATCTTTGTGGTCATCAACTATTACTGATGGCGCCAGGGGTACATCTACAAGCTCAAGTATTTCCTTTGATGGTTTCTGATAGGTAAGTG
>NZ_JBATGR010000255.1:0-2254 GCF_049665975.1 Eudoraea sp. | reverse complement strand
ATTGATGGTGCAGTTGGGCCACAGGGACCAATAGGATTAACAGGACTTACAGGTGCTGATGGTCCTGAAGGACCACAAGGAATACAGGGTGACCAGGGAGAACAAGGTCTTCAGGGTGAAACAGGATCACAAGGGCCCATAGGTTTAATAGGACCCGCAGGTACTGATGGTATTGATGGTGCAGTTGGGCCACAGGGACCAATAGGATTAACCGGACTTACAGGTGCTGATGGTCCTGAAGGACCACAAGGACCAATAGGACTTACAGGACTGGCAGGCGCTAATGGTGTTGATGGTGCTCAGGGACCTGCAGGTACCGACGGTGAAAATGGAATAGATGGAATACAGGGACCTAAAGGTGACATCGGGCCGCAAGGCGACAAAGGTGATACCGGAGAAACTGGCTCACAAGGAATACAAGGTGAAACTGGCACTCAAGGACCAGCTGGCGAAGATGGTGTTGATGGTGCTCAGGGACCTGCGGGTGCAGACGGTGAAAATGGTGCTGATGGCGAAGTTGGACCCAAAGGAGATACAGGTGACATTGGTGAAATGGGGCCTCAGGGAATACAGGGTGAACAAGGATCGAAAGGTGAAATTGGTGAAACCGGGCCGCAAGGACTAACGGGCAAAGATGGTGCTGATGGCGTTGATGGCGCAGTCGGACCGCAAGGACCGGCAGGAGATGACGGTGCTGACGGAGCAGTCGGACCTCAGGGACCCATAGGTTTAACCGGGCCTGCAGGTGTTGTTGGTCCTGAAGGACCACAAGGTCCAATTGGATTAACCGGTCCGGCCGGTGCTAGTGCTGCTAAAGGTGCGAGTGGTGCTCCAGGGCTTAAAGGAGATAAAGGTGATGTGGGTCCGCAGGGGGCCGTGGGAGAAACAGGACCTAAAGGGGATACCGGTGAAATGGGACCTCAGGGAAGACAAGGCGAACAGGGTATTCAAGGTGAAACTGGTGATACCGGTGAAACTGGTGATACCGGTAAAACTGGTCCGCAAGGACCTATAGGATTAACCGGACTTACAGGTGCTGATGGTCCTGAAGGACCACAAGGACCTAAAGGTGATAAAGGAGACACTGGTGATACAGGTCCGCAAGGTCTTCCCGGAATTGATCTGGATGATAATACAACCTTAGCTTCCATTGATATTACCCAGGAAGAAGAAAACCGAACTTACAATATTAATAATCAAAATCTGAGTTTCACTAATGGCAATATTGGCATAAGAACAACGTCGCCCACGTCAACCTTACATGTTGGTGGGGCAATTGCGGCACCTATTCGATCAACAACCACAAGTACAACACTGGGTGAAAATGATTATACATTAGTTATGAAAGCTAGAAACCTGAATATCAGCCTGCCCCCTGCAAGCAGCTGCCCCGGGAGAATTTACATTTTGAAAAATATTAGTAAAGGCAATAACAAGACTGTCACTAAATATATTTGCAACAAAGGTTTTCAAAATAATTCGTTGAATCGCAACAAAGCTGTTTGGTTACAAAGTGACGGAATCGATTGGCAGCAAATAAATTATCAATAGTATGATTCAAATAAGATTATTTATACTTCTTGTTTTAATATACCATGGTCTTTTTGGTCAGGAAGGAGTCCATAATTATGGGAATTTACAACTGCATACGAAAGGCTTAGTGGGCTTTCATACGGATTTTACCAACGATGGGAGTTTTGATAGAAACTTAGGGCTAATAGGGTTTTATAACCATAATGAGTCTCTTTTGATTTCTGGAGCTTTTAGTCCAACATTTTATGATCTGGAATTAGCCGTTGAAAACAACCTGTATCTGGAACTTCCAATCAATATTGACAACTCACTCGGAATAATATATGGGAATATTATATCCTCAAGAGCTAATAAAAATATTTATACAAAATTTTCTGCAAAAGCCTATTATGAAGGTGTTTTAAATCTTTCCAAAATTGACGGTCAGGTGGGCGTTGAAGGGCAAAAGATTTTTAGTTTTCCTGTCGGTTATGACGACATATTAAGACCATTGCAAATACAATTTATTGATGATGTTTTCCTGGCAAAATGCGCTTACTTTTTTGAAAATCCTGATTATCCCCGAAGTTTAGCCACGGGCTTTAATAGTAACAATAGGGATAGCAGTTTAGGAGGTATAAATTCTCAGGAATTCTGGAATTTGACAACTACAGGCAGAATTCAAATTACTCTTAATTGGAACTCAGCCTCCTATCTGGAATCTTCGATTGATGGCATAGAA
>NZ_JBATGR010000254.1:0-27447 GCF_049665975.1 Eudoraea sp. | reverse complement strand
AACTTGGCTTGATGTATTAAATATATATACGCTCAAAATATAATGGAGCTTACCATTTACTATGTCCTGTATGCAGTATTCCTATGGACCCGCGTACTCAAAATAAACTAATCAGCAAATAATGATTTAATATTGGTATAAGAATTTTCCAGGGCCTTATGAATTTTCTGTGGACCTTTCCATTTTACTTTTTCTATACCTTCGCTTTTTTGACCAACTAACTTTCCCTTATAAGTAGTTTTCATTGCATACCAATGAACTTCCTTGAGTTTGTATATTCTGTTTCTTTTAAAAATGTGGTAGGTTGTCCGTAAAAAGTTTTCAATCTTTAACCCTTTAACCCCAGTTTCTTCCTCAACTTCTCTAAGTGCACATTCTTCTATAGACTCACCTTTTTCAAGTTTTCCTTTGGGCAGGTCCCATTTATCATTCCTGTAGATAAAAAGAACTTTACCCTTTTTATTGGTTACCACACCACCACCGGCAATTTCCATTGGAATTTTTTTTGTAAACTTTTTTAAAATTTCCTCGTGGTTAGGATGATAGATAAATGCTCTGTTCATCTTTTTTTTTGCCAATGCATCTATTGCATTATTAATGGCTTCGCCATTTAGCATAAAATACTCACCATTTACAGTATCCGATAGTTTGTTTGTTAAAATCAAAGGCGCATCTTTAACAAAAACTTTATACATTTGTGAAATGGTTTTAGATAAGAACACTGCGGCCAAAACAGCCGAGCTCCTACTGCAAATTAATGCAATTAAGTTGAAACCAGAAAATCCTTTTACCTGGGCCTCCGGTTGGAAATCTCCAATTTATTGTGATAACAGGATAATCCTGTCATTTCCTGAGATCAGAAATTATATAAGAGAACAAATTGCAAAACAACTTGTCGACTTATACGGGAAGCCAGATGTAATTGCCGGTGTGGCTACAGGGGCAATCGGTATTGGGATGCTTGTTGCAGACTATCTGGGCCTGCCTTTTATTTATGTTAGACCGGAAGCCAAGTCACATGGGAGACAAAATCAAATTGAGGGTCAGTTGTCAGCTAATCAGACTGTTGTAGTTATTGAAGATCTTATAAGCACTGGTAAAAGTAGTCTAAATGCAGTAGATGCCTTAAAGGTCAATGGGGCTGTTGTAAAGGGTATGTTGGCAATTTTTACATACGGTTTCAGTATATCTGAAGAGAGTTTTAAAGAAAAAGAAATAGATCTTCATACGCTTAGCGATTATGACTATCTTATAGAGCAAGCCTCTTCCAGCAAACATATTAAGGAAGACCAATTAAAAACACTAATTGAATGGCGAAACAATCCTTCAAAATGGAAATAATGAAATAATGGAAATAGAAACTGAAAAGAAAACCGTCTCCAAAAACATAAAGGATGTTTATGAGTTTGTTATCGATCTTCAAAATTTTGAGCAATTAATGCCCGATAGTATTGATAAATTCGAAGTTTTAGACTCAGATACTTTCCTGTTTGCTCTTAAAGGAATGCCGCAAATTGTACTTAAAAGAAAAAATCAACAACCTTATAATAAACTGGTATTAGGAGCTGCTAGTGAAAAATTGCCATTTACACTTTCTGTGGATATCGGTTCTAAAAACGATAATGAAACTGAAGTAAAGTTAAGCTTTGAAGGAGAGTTTAATTCAATGATGGCTATGATGATAAAAACGCCCATTACTAATTTTATGAATGCATTATCTGATAATTTGAGTAAAATTTAACAATCCATTCTAGGGCACAGCCATTAGGTTTTAGTGCAATAGCTCCAATTCCTTAAAGGCATATTCCTTTAAAATAGAATCCTCCAGTTCCACAACTAAATTGCCTTCCGCCGAGATTCCTCGAATATATCCTGTAAACAACTTTGAATCCCTGTCTTTGAAAGTAGACGGTTTATCTATCCTGAATAGTAACTTTGTATACTGCTTACGAATATCAGAAACTTTTCCGGATTCAAATTCATCAAAAAGTATTTTAAGATTTAACACCAAGGAGGTAAGCACTTCTTCAAGATTAAAAGACAAACCCTTAATTCTTTTTAATGATGAGGCTTTTTTTAAATTTCCGAATTCTAATTGATTAACGTTCAATCCGAATCCAATTATAGAAGATGAAATTATATCATTCTTTAAATTATTTTCGATTAGAATACCACATATCTTAAAATTACCTGACATAATGTCGTTAGGCCACTTTACCCGTAGGTTTGGTATGACTAATTTTTTAAGTGTATAATAAACAGCTAATGAAGAGATTATATTTAACAAAAATTGTTCATGAATCGGAAAGTTTTTAAAATATTTTAAAACGCTAATAGTTAGGTTTTTACCTGCTTCTGACTGCCATTGAGTTCCCATTTGCCCTCGACCATTCAACTGCTCATTTGTCGTTACAATTGTAAAATCTTCCAGTTTCTCTGAAAGCATTAACTTTTTAAGGTAGGCGTTTGTCGAATCCGTGGCATCAAGTTTGATCCTTTGCATATAGGCTTGTTCGTTTTTGATCTACAATGTTATGTTAAAAACAATAGCTAAGAAAACAAAAAAACAATAACTTTGTACAAATTAATATTATTGAATGCAGAAAAGGAAAGCGAGTGCAGATGAGTTAATTACCTTAATCTTAGATGGAATAGAAGAAGTTAAAGGACTCGAGATAAATGTACTTGACCTAAGGGAAATAGAAAATACCGTTTGTGACTACTTCATCATTTGTAATGGCACTTCTAATACGCATGTTAATGCGATAGTAAATTCAATCCAAAAAACAGTAAGTAAGGCATCAAAAGACAAACCATGGCATATTGAAGGATCTGAAAATGCAGAATGGGTGTTGCTGGACTATGTAAACGTAGTTGTTCATGTATTTCAAAAACATATACGAGAATTTTATGATGTGGAGGGACTTTGGGGAGACGCAAAGGTCACTTTGGTAGAAAGTAGTTTTAATCAGTAAAAAAAGACAATGGCAAAAGATAATAATACCCCGCAAAAGAAACCTAGATTTAGTTCTTGGTGGATTTATGGTTTGATTGCAATATTCTTAATTGCTTTCCAATTCTTTGGAAGCGACAATCTGACGTCCACAAAGAAAACAACTACTTCTGAACTTCAGGAGTACCTGAGAAATGGAGACATTACCAAGATATTGATTATCACCAACACCAATCAGGCTAAAGTTTTTTTATCTGATGAAGCACTTGCAAAGGATGTACACAAAGATGTATCCGAAAAACCTTTGTTTCCTTCAACTGGATCAATTCCGCAATATGTATTGGATTATGGTGATTTGCAAATTTTTCAAAATGAAATAACTGAACTAAAAAAGGAGAATAACTTAGACACCATAGTGGAGTTTGATAAAGAGTCTAATGTCTTTATGGAGTTGTTGTTATCCATTCTGCCATTTGTACTGATTATTGGCATATGGATTTATCTCATGCGCAGAATGTCCGGAGGTGCCGGTGGAGGTGCAGGTGGTCAGATCTTTAATATTGGAAAATCTAAAGCAAAGTTATTTGACGAAAAAACCGATACAAGAACTTCTTTTAAAGATGTTGCCGGTTTAGAGGGTGCCAAAGAAGAAGTCGAAGAAATAGTAGAATTCTTGAAGTTCCCTGATAAGTACACTTCCTTAGGAGGTAAAATTCCAAAAGGAGCGATTTTGGTGGGACCTCCGGGTACAGGTAAAACATTGCTCGCTAAAGCAGTTGCGGGAGAAGCAAAAGTTCCCTTTTTCTCATTATCCGGTTCAGATTTTGTTGAAATGTTTGTTGGGGTAGGCGCGTCAAGGGTTAGGGATCTGTTTAAGCAGGCGAAGGACAAATCTCCGGCAATTATTTTTATCGATGAAATTGATGCTATAGGACGGGCAAGAGGTAAAAACAATTTCACTGGATCTAATGATGAACGTGAAAATACCCTGAACCAGTTATTAACGGAAATGGATGGTTTTGGAACAAATACCAATGTAATTGTATTGGCTGCTACCAACAGAGCTGATGTATTGGATAAAGCTTTGATGCGTGCAGGTAGGTTTGACAGACAGATTTATGTTGATCTGCCCGATATTCGGGAAAGAAAGGAAATATTTGAAGTACATCTCAGACCAATAAAAACTTCTGAGACATTGGATCTTGATTTTCTGGCCAGACAAACACCTGGATTTTCGGGAGCAGATATAGCCAACGTCTGCAATGAAGCTGCACTTATTGCGGCCCGTAAAGAAAAAAAGGCCGTTGGCAAACAAGACTTCCTTGATGCGGTGGACAGAATTGTCGGTGGACTTGAAAAAAAGAATAAAATTATTACCCCGGAAGAGAAAAAGACTATTGCCTATCATGAGGCTGGCCATGCAACTGTAAGTTGGATGCTGGAACATGCTGCGCCTTTAGTAAAAGTTACAATAGTCCCAAGAGGTCAATCTCTGGGTTCAGCATGGTATTTGCCCGAAGAACGCCTTATAATTCGTCCGGATCAAATGAAAGATGAAATGTGCGCCACTTTAGGAGGCAGGGCCGCTGAAAAAGTGATATTTGATAAAATATCTACCGGTGCTCTTAGTGATTTGGAAAAAGTAACCAAGCAGGCCCGTGCTATGGTAACCATTTATGGGCTTAATGACCAAATTGGAAATATTACCTACTACGACTCCTCCAGTCAAAACGAATATGGGTTTACCAAACCATACAGTGAAGAAACTGCCCAGGTAATTGATGAGGAAATTTCTAAATTAATAGAAGAGCAGTATAGACGAGCTATTGAAGTGCTGAATGAAAATAAAGATAAACTTACAGCATTGGCTGAACGCTTATTGGAAAAAGAAGTTATCTTTAAAGAGGATTTAGTTAAAATTTTTGGAAGTCGCCCTTTTGAAAAAGTATTTGATAAAAAAGGTCAGGAAATAGTTGATACTGATGAGCTAGCACCTGAAGAATCTACCAAAGAAAATAAATAATAATTCTAAGCGTTGTTTTTTTAATAAGTCGAGCATTATTTGAAGCCTAATTATATCGATGGGTATATTTGACAAGCTATTTGGTGGTGGTAAAAAGAAAGTTTCCAAAGAAACGGTGGAAACCAGGGGGATGCATATGCCCGACCTAAATATCCCGGTTGATGAGAAGTTTACGATTCATTTTAAAAAGAATGGTGGTAAATTCATTTATTGCGATTCCTTTGATGAAGTTTCAGAAGCTTTAAAAAACATAATTGAAGAAAATCATTGGGAAGAACTACCTTTCTTTGTAATGAATCCCCGCTTAAAAGAAAAATTTTCAAAGGACAATTTAAAATTTACAGAAAACGCAAACGATAGTGAAATTTTCTTTACTACTTGTGAGCATTTGGTTGCCCAAAACGGATCTATTTTAGTTTGCTCAAACCAGCTTAAAGAAAAGAAGCTTAACGAATTGCCAGATAATGTTATTGTCTACGCCACAACAAGTCAGTTAGTAAGCACAATAGGCGAGGGTTTAAAAACAATTAAAAAAAAATACAAACAAGTTATTCCCGCAAATATTACCACTATTAAACATTTTCAAGGAACTGAAGAAAATGCCAATGATTTTCTAACCTACGGTAGCAGCACAAAACACCTGTACTTATTACTTATGGAAGACCTTTAATATGAAAGAACTTCTTAGGCGATTATTGACAGGAGCTGTTTATGTAATTCTACTTCTTTCTGCCATTTTTCTAAGTTCAGATGCATTTGACTTTCTTTTTATGGTTTTTGGTCTGGCATGTTTGTATGAATATAAAAGATTGGTATCTCTCAGGGGGTACTATATTTTTATAGCCTATCTAGGTCTATGGTGGGCTTATATTTATCTTATTGATGATAAAATATTGATCAATGTGCTCATGTTTATAACTATCATTGTTAACCTTACTTTGATTTACTACCTATTTTCTAAAAAGAAAAAAATCTATTATAATTACGAAAAATTTATTGCCGGACTTTTCTATGTTGGAGGCGGATGTATATTTTTGACGATGATACCATATAAGGATAATGAATTTGCTAAATATCTTATTATGGGGATTTTTATATTAATTTGGGTAAATGATTCATTTGCCTATGTTGTAGGCAAGACATTGGGGCGTACAAAATTATATCCGGCGGTATCGCCAAAAAAAACTATTGAAGGCACCTTAGGAGGTTTTGTTTTTACTTTGGGAGCAGCCTATATTATGGCAAAATATGAAGATATTGTAAACCCGGTACAATGGGTTATTCTAGCAGGAGTCATAGTGCTAGCAGGGAGTTTAGGTGACCTTATAGAATCTAAATTAAAAAGACAAGCTGGTGTTAAAGATAGTGGCGCCATTTTACCAGGGCATGGAGGTATGTTAGATCGCTTAGACAGCTTAATATTTGCTGCCCCTTTTGCTTATTTAACTTTAATGCTGTTTTCATATGTTTCATAGAGAAGGCCAGAAAATTATTCTAACAACTTTTTTTAGCGTTGGTATTGCTATTGTATTGGCTCACTTTTATATAGTTGAACCTTGGTTACAGAATACAGTTCAAATTTTAGCTTTAATCATATTAATTCTAATTCTCCAGTTTTTTAGAAATCCCAAAAGAGTTATAAATAAAAATTTTAATGATATACTTGCTCCAGTTGATGGTAAAGTAGTTGCTATAGAGGAAGTAGAAGAGGAAGAATATTTTAAGGATAAACGCATACAAGTTTCCATCTTTATGTCACCAACCAATGTGCATATAACGAGATATCCATCTAGTGGGGTTATAAAATACTCTAAATATCACCCTGGTAAATACCTTGTTGCATGGCATCCAAAATCAAGTGAGGAAAATGAACGAACAACGGTGGTAATTCATACTCCAAAATTTGGGGATATTCTATATAGACAAATAGCAGGAGCAATGGCAAGACGTATTATAAATTATGCGGAGATAGGAGAAAACGTTCAACAGGGTGAAGATTCGGGATTTATTAAATTCGGGTCTAGGGTAGATTTATTATTACCTTTAGACAGCGCAATCACTGTAAAATTAAACCAGAAAGTTGTCGGTGCCAAAACCTGCATTGCCACAACTCCGCCTAAGGATGAAGAATGATAAATTATATAGCAGATTTTTAGAAGCCGTAAAACTGGTCAATGATTATAAGGAGCCTTTACCAGCAGACTTATTATTAAAATTATATGCATACTACAAAATTGCCAATAAGAACTACAATAACCCTGGAAGTAAAACTCCTTTAATAAATGCATTTAAGGCCAATGCCTTGATTCAGGCACAGAATATTGATCGTCAGGAAGCCATGAACCTATATGTGAATTTGGTTCAAAAGGAGATCGTTAATAAGAAATAAGTCTTATTATTCATATAGATCTTTACAATCGGCTTTGCATAAATCATAAATTAGATTTCCAATTTTTAAAGATATATCTTCAAAGAATTTCTTGCCTTTTGCTGCGGTTGCAAGTTCCGGATTACCAACTCCGGTATCCTCACTTATCTCTGACCATTTTCGTTCTGCCCAGACCCAACCCTCTGTAAATGCTCTAATCTTAAATCTTTTAGATTTACCAGTCCCCCATTTATCTTTTGGCAATACTAATTCAGGTTTAAGGTATAACATAAGACTTGTCTCCATTTCTTCTGCATGGTCGCCTTCATTTTCAAAATAATCTGATCTGTTCATGGCATGAAACCAATTGGAAAAACAAATAAACATGTCCGGATATTTTAATCCCAATTCTCTAACCAAAGGCTTAAAATTATTTCCGCCATGGCTGTTAAAGATTAAAAGTTTGTATATCCCCTGACGATTAAGGGTCTCTATAATATCGTTTAAGATGGTCAGTTGAGTTGAGGGATTAAGATTTATATCCAGATAAATATCAGATTGCCCTGTATTTACACCAAACGGAATTGTTGGTAAAACAATTGGCTTTGCACCCTTTTCCCATGCAATTTTTGCAGCAGCAGCAGCAATGTAATCAGCCTCATAAATATCTGTGGCATATGGCAAATGATAATTATGTGCTTCCGTAGCGCCCCAAGGCAGTACAGCCAGTTCAAATTCTGCATCTTTAATGACTTCCCAGTTACATTCAGCAAGTATGTATGGCCTTGTGCCCATAATTTATTTTTTTAAAACTGCTTTGGCAGATAATGATCCTCTTTCCATATAGGTAAAATAAATACCCCCAATAATTGTAATAACAAAATACATTGCAACATAATATACCCCTCCTGCAAATTGGGCATTAATCCCAAACCAATCTCCTGTATTAAAAATGAGAAACAGTCCAAGTACTCCTCGACATAGTTCTATCCATATAGCAATTTTACTTCTATCCATTAGGCTTGTATAGCCATATATTCCCAAAAACACCAGGGCACCAAATAAAAGTAAACCATTGAAGCCAATTTCCGTATAGCTATAAAACATAAATAGTAATAATATTAAAGTAGCTAACATTTGAAAAATTACGTACCCTTTAAATGCAAATGAAGCCTTTGTTTGATATCGTTCAAAATGATACACATCTTGAATAATACTTATAGGGTAACTTTCTTTAACATCAGCCGGTCGCCACCCTGTAGGCATAATCCAAATTCTTACTTTATCCCAATAATTCTTCGTACGCCAGGCATCTTTAATTAATCGCCAAATATGCTGAAAATTAATAAGTAGAGGATTCCAGGTACGAGCTGGCTTCAAAACTCCATATTGAGGTGGCACCTCCGCCAGTTCTTCCTGAAAAGTACCAAACAAACGGTCCCATATGCATAATACCTGACCAAGGTTTTTATCAATATATTCAGGATTTATTGCATGATGAACCCTGTGTTGAGACGGTGTAACAATTATATATTCTAACCAGCCCATTTTTCTTATGTGCTGCGTGTGATACCAAAATTGAGCAAAAAGATGGATGGGTGCCAGAATTGCAATAACCCTTGTTGGAACTCCAAGAATTGCTGCAGGAATTAAAAAAAGAGGAAAATAGCCTATTAAATTAGAAACTGACTGTCGCAAGGCACATGCTAAATTAAATTCCTCACTGCTGTGGTGTATAACATGTTGATTCCAAAAAAAATTAATGTGATGGCTAAGGCGATGATTCCAATAACCTGCAAAATCGATAACAATAAAGGCAATAACCCAAACTAACCAACTGGCTTTTATATGTGTTAGTGCGAGGTGTTCTAATAAAAAAGGATAACTTACGATTATGATCCCCAGACCTAGGGAGTCTTTCAAAATATTAGTAAGACCAGAACTAATACTGCTAACGGTATCCAGAACCTTGTGTTTTTGATTTTTAACAAAGTATCCGTAGAGTATTTCTATACCCAATAAAAAAATAAAAAAAGGAATTGCATAAAGGAGTGCAGTTGCGTAAGATTCCATTTAAAAAATATGCTTCACTCAAAGATAGAAAAATTCATCAATTAACGATATTGGTAAAAACATCCTTCATTATAAATTCATTTTTCAGAGGATATTAAAGAAATGAAATTCATATCAAATAATACCTTATTCAGCATTAAAAACCATTCAATTTAAAACTAATGAGCTTATATACTAGTTGAAAGGACCAACCATTATATGGGCTCTATGGGTTCCGGGATCCATAAGCCATGGCATTCCGGGTGCATGTGGCTTACTGGGAAGCCCAGTAGATTCCGTCGTGGCAAATGGTGTATAAATAACATATCGAAACTTTCCGTCTTTTAAATCGCCTGTAGTTTTATCATAATTTTCATCGGTTCCATAAAATATATACATCATGCTAGGTTCTTCAGGCATTTTTATTTTACCCGAAGCTATTTCTTCACCTCTAATCTCTCTTTTTTCTTTAAAGTTTTTACCCTGAGCAGTAAGTTCTCGCCCTCTGGCCATAAAGGGTTCAAGTTTCTTAGAATAGCAACTGACACTTATACCTTCTTTGGTGGGATCATCACACAGGCACACCAGGTTATTGGTTCCTTCACGTAACACTACCAATTTGCCTTGTTTGTCATAGCCGTATACCATAGCATCTGCTTTATCTTCTTCAGGTGCCGGTAAGACTGCAGTTCTAATTTGAATTGCAGCTGGAAGAATTTTTGAATTTTCCACTTGAGCCAAAATAAAAGTGGAAATAAACATAAAACAAATAATTACCGATGATTTCATATGTATTGGTTTTCTTTTAAAGATAAACATCCGCTAGGATATGTTCAAAAAATAATCCGCAAATTATTGATTGAAAAAGCTTTCTTAAAGAAATACCCGATTATTAATTACATTCTAAGGCGTAGGTGTCTGTCTCGTCTTTTGTCCACTGCGAAGGAATATTGTTAAATTGCTCGGCATTCACCTGAATACAATCCAATGGATTATTCTCTATAGAAAAAGTGTTTAATTGTATGAGATTAAGGATATTCGAAATATCTATAGCCAGCAATGAATTATTGGCCAGACTTAATTGTTGCAGTGCGGTATTAGCGGAAATATTCAGCTGAGTAAGTCCATTGTTCTCCACCTGAATCCTTTCTAACATACTCAAATTAGATACATTAAGTACAGTTAGAAGATTATTTGGTGCAACCACAAATTTTAAATTGGAATTTTTAGAAACATTCAGGGTAGCAAGCATATTATCTCTTGCCCATAGACCTACTAAAGAAGTAAAGTCTTCTATTCCTGATAAATTGGTTATTCCCTTATCTTCAATTATAAGATCTGCTATATTCTCAATGGAACTTGTAAGTACAGAACCATCTTCCACATCATCTAAATTTAGCTCTATTAGTGCTCGTTCGAACATAACATCAGGAATAGTTGTCCTGGCTATAATTAACGGATTATCTTCCTCTATGGGGCCGTTATTGTCATCCGAGGAACAACCACTTAATATTAGTAAAAAAATCAACGGAAACGCAAAATTTATCTTTCTCATATTTTTATTTTTCATTATAACTCTTTTTCAATGACCAACCAAACCAAACAGTAAGGATTTACCCAAATCTATTCCTCTAAATTACTTAAACTTCTTTCCAGCGTTAAGATCTTCGCCTCTGCATCTGCGGCTTTCTTCTTTTCCATAGTAACTACATTCTCAGGCGCATTGTTCACAAACCGATCATTGGCCAGCTTTTTAGTAACGGATTGTAAAAAACCTTTGGTATACGATAGTTCTTCACGGATTTTCTTTATTTCAGCCTCTATATCGAGCATCCCCGAAACTGGTATGAAATATTCATTACTTCTAACTCTAAATGACAGTGCGCCATCTACAGCCCCATCTACAGAACTAATTGGCTCCACATTAGCCAATTTTTTGATAACCACATCCAAGTCTTCAGTTATTCCTTCTTTATTTAATACCGAAAGTTCTAATGTTTCCTTTAAAGGAATATTCTTCTGTTTGCGAATATTGCGAATACCCGATATTACTTCCGTAGCTAAATTAAACGCCTTAATTTGCTCTGGATCATAACTTTCTATTTCTGGCCAGCTAGCAATGACGAGGGCCTCAGATGGTTTACGATCTGAGATACGCTGCCATATTTCTTCCGAAAGAAAGGGCATAAATGGGTGTAGAAGTTTTAAATTATTCTCAAATATGGTTATGATTGCAATGTAACTTTTCTGATCAATTGGACGCTGATATGCCGGCTTTACTATTTCGAGCAACCATGAGCAGAAATCATCCCAAACCAGTTTGTAAGTGGCCATTAATGCTTCTGATATACGGTATTTGCTAAAATGATCCTCTATCTCCTCAAGCACTTGATTAAATCGGGCTGTATACCATTCAATTCCTTTTAAAGAATAATCGGGTTGTGGAAGTTCGGCAATTTCCCATCCTTTAACAAGACGAAAGGCGTTCCATATTTTATTAGCGAAGTTTTTTCCCTGCTGGCAAAGAGCTTCATCAAATAAAAGGTCATTTCCGGCCGCAGAACTTAGCAATAAGCCAACCCGCACAGCATCTGCCCCGTAGTTTGAAATTAACTTGAGTGCATCCGGGGAATTGCCCAGAGATTTAGACATTTTGCGCCTTTCTTTATCTCTAACCAAACCTGTTAGATAAACATTGTTAAATGGTCTTTCTCCTCTAAATTCATAACCTGCAACTATCATCCTGGCTACCCAAAAAAATAAAATATCTGGTGCAGTAACCAGATCGCTTGAAGGATAATAGTAATTAACATCTTTATTATCTGGTTCCATTATTCCACCAAAAACACTAATTGGCCAGAGCCAGGAAGAAAACCAGGTATCCAATACATCTTCATCTTGTTTAAGATCTTCCGCGGCCAACCTATTATTCCCAGACTTATCTTTTGCTTTTACCAGAGCATCCTCTCTTGATTCGGCAACAACAAAATCATTTTCCCCATCCCCATAGTAGTAAGCAGGTATTCGTTGTCCCCACCAAAGTTGCCGTGAAATATTCCAATCCCGAATATTCTCCATCCAATGACGGTATGTATTTTCAAATTTTCTTGGAAAAAATTTCACTTCCCTGGTTTCCAGAACAGCAGATATAGCAGGTTTTGCTAAATTTTCCATTTTAAGAAACCATTGATCTGAAAGTCTTGGTTCTATAATGGCTTTTGTTCGTTCGGAAGTACCAACTTTATTTACATAGGGTTCCACCTTTGTCAAAATACCCTTTTCCTTTAATTCCTTAACAATGGCTTTACGTGCCAAGAACCGGTCCATCCCTTCAAAGTGTTTTCCGAAAGAATTTAATGATGCATCTTCATTAAAAATATCTATGGTTTCAAGTTGATGTTTTTCACCAAGAAGCTTATCATTTTCGTCATGTGCAGGTGTTACTTTTAAACAGCCCGTTCCAAATTCCATGGTAACATATTCGTCTTCAATTATTGGAATTACTCTATTACATATGGGAACGATCGCCTTTTTGCCTCTCAAATTACTGTAACGTTCATCATTTGGATTGATACAAATGGCAGTATCACCCAGAATGGTTTCAGGACGTGTAGTTGCTATGGTAACTTTATCATCAGAACCTTCTATAGCATAGGCGAGGTAATATAACTCGCCATTTCGCTCTTCGTATATTACTTCCTCATCTGATAGTGTGGTTTTGGCCTGGGGGTCCCAATTCACCATGCGATATCCGCGATAAATTAAACCTTTATTGAATAATTCAATAAAAACTTTAATAACGGACGCAGACATGTCTTCATCCATCGTAAATTTTGTGCGATCCCAATCACATGAACAACCCAATTTTTTAAGTTGTTCTAAGATTACACCCCCATATTCATGTGTCCATTCCCAGGCATGTTCTAAGAATTCTTCTCTGGACATATCCCTTTTGTCTATTCCCTGTTCCTTCAGTTTAGCTACCACTTTTGCTTCTGTTGCAATAGAAGCGTGGTCTGTTCCGGGTACCCAGCATGCATTCAGACCAAGCAGCCGTGCTCTTCTGATAAGTACATCCTGAATGGTAGTATTCAACATATGCCCCATATGCAGAATACCGGTAACATTAGGTGGCGGTATAACAATGGTATAAGGTTTCCGGCTATCGGGTGTTGAATGAAAATAATTATTGGCCAGCCAATAGTCATACCAATGGTCTTCAACTATCTGAGGCTCATATTTTGATGGGATATCCATAATTTCGGTACAGTTTTTGTTAATTCAATACGGGTATTAAAAAATGACTATCACTAAAAATGTTAAACTTGCGATAATCATTTTAATTTTTCCGGATTGGAAATACGAAACAAAAATAAGTAACGTTAGAAGATAACAAAAGAATTTTGGATGTTGATACTAAAACATTTACATTTGAGATTCACCCAAAACCAAAAAGTAATGAAAAAAATAGTATTAATATTATTTGTAGGCCTACTTGCATTAAGTGTAAACGCCCAAGATAAAGTGGCTAAGATTGAATTTAAAACTGAAACCGTGGATTATGGTGTAATCGAAAAAGGCAGTGATGGCGTTAGGGTATTTGAATTTACAAACACAGGAACAGCACCTTTAATTATTAGTAAAGTAAGTTCCAGTTGTGGCTGTACTATCCCTAAAAAACCTGAAGAAGCTATATTACCGGGTAAAACGGGAGAAATACAAGTTAAATATGACACTAAGCGAGTTGGAATGATTAGAAAGGCCATTACGGTAATATCCAATGCTGATACGCCTACTAAAGTGTTAAAAATTAAAGGCGAAGTGACAAGTGTAGACGGAAAATAGAAAAATCTATAGTAGAATATAAATAAAAGCCGGAATGAAAATTCCGGTTTTTTTTATTTAAATGCTTTTTTGAGTACAAATGAAAATAACAAATTGTTGTTGTATCTTTCAATTAGGACCTTTATGCGTTTTCCTTCTTTTTCATTGAGCATTTTCATGACTTCCTGAAGTTTATAACTATGAATGCGCTTGCCATTTACCGCTAAAATTATGTCCCCCTCTTTTAGACCGGCTTCTTCTGCCGGGCTGCCTGCCCTGATACCAGAAACAATAATCTCCGGTACCAAACTAAGCCGGGTTTGGTTTTGCATCAGAATTTGCACGTCTCCAAATGTTCTTTCATTATTAAAAACAACACCTCTTCTATCGGCAATCCGGGCTGCTATATATCGAACACCATTATGTTGTAATTGCAAGCCACACATATTATACTGGAATGGAGCTTTAAAATGTGCATTCTTTTTTAAAGTAATTTCCTTTGCAGGATAATTAAAAATAATATTGAAACGTTTAAGTATGGCCCCTCCAATGCTACCATTTCTATTTCCTGTAACCACTGAGGTACTAAAGGTCTCCATATCTGGAAATGCGGCTTTTGCATCCTTTAAGGCAAACTCTCCCAGACTAATTCTATTAACTTTAGTGCGCTTACCATAAATACTTCCATTCAGGCCTTGACCCAAAAAATCCTGATAATTTTGTACGGGAATCCCGAGTCCCTTTTCCTCATCCCTAAAGAGCCATACAGCATCGCTACTTCCAGTATCAATTAAAAGTTTTACAGGTACGTCGTTTGCCTCATTTAAACCGATATTTCCATCAATATAGGCCTTATTCCGCCTTATAAATAAAGGTAATGTCTGTGATTTTTTATTTTGTTTTCCTTTATAAAATTTCGGATCGTGAAATTTAATATATTCTGCATCATAGTTAATTTCGACAACAAAATCTCGGAATAAGTCATAACCAATAATTCCATGAATGGGGATTCCAAGCGTTGGGGAGAAATTCATATCCTTGTCCAGAACAACGTATAACAATTGATTGAAATTCCTAATTTCTTCCAATTTGAAAAAATTGTCTTTTGAACTAAGTGCTTTTATTGGGTCTCCATCCCCAAGACCTCTTATGGTAATTTCAGATACATTCCTTAATTGAATAGAGTCCTGATCCGATACATTAAAAAGAATAGGTTTGCTTACCCCTGAATCCAAGATAAAGGACAACTTCGCCCCGTTAACTTCAATAGGTATAATTATAAGGTTATTGATTAATTTAAAATTAATCTTTTCAAATTTTTTCCCATTTGCCAATCCAAAACCTTGTGATAAACCATAAGATGGAAGCCACAGAATTAACAATAAAAGAATTTTGAATAATCTACGCAACTTGCTAATAATTAGTTCAATATATCTTAAAGATATTAAATAATAACATAAGATTATAGTACTTTAACATTCCATTAGATGAACTGATAATATTTAACTTTATGTTGTTTTGTCCATAATGATTTCTCATTTTTGCTAAAATTTTGAATTTATGCCAGCCATCTCAAGGAAGGGTCAATTGATGCCAGAGTCCCCAATCCGGAAATTGGTTCCCTATGCGGAAGATGCCAAATTACGAGGAATAGATGTAATTCATCTCAATATTGGTCAGCCAGATATAAAAACGCCCAAACAGGCCTTAGATGCAGTTAAAAACAACACAATTGAAGTTTTAGCCTATAGTAGAACCGAAGGTTCCGAAATCTATCGTAAAAAATTAAGCGACTATTACAAAAAGCAAAAAATATATGTCACACACAATGACATATTGGTTACAACAGGAGGATCTGAAGCACTTTCCTTTGCCATGGGAAGCATTGCTGATGCTCAGGATGAAATTATAATTCCTGAACCTTTTTATGCCAATTACAATGGTTTTGCGACAGCTATGGGAATAAAAGTGACTCCCGTACTTTCGAGAATTGAAAACAATTTTGCACTACCTCCTATTGAGGAATTCGAAAAGCTCATTACGAATAAGACAAGAGCAATCCTTATATGCAATCCTGGAAATCCTACGGGATATTTATACAATAAAACTGAAATTCAGAAACTGGCGTTATTGGTAAAAAAATACAATCTTTTTCTGGTGGCAGATGAAGTCTATAGAGAGTTCACATACGATGGAAAAGAGCATTATTCAATATTACAGGAAAACGGATTGGACGAACACGCCATCGTTATAGATTCTGTTTCCAAAAGGTATAGCATGTGTGGCGCAAGAATTGGTTGTCTTGTATCAAAAAACAAGGAGGTTATAAAAACAGCTTTAAAATTTGCCCAGGCAAGGCTTTCACCTCCTACATATGCCCAAATTGCAAGTGAAGCTGCTTTAGAAACACCACAGGAGTACTTTAAGGACGTCATAGAAGAATATGTAGAAAGGCGTGATTTACTTATAGCTGAATTGAATAAAATAGAAGGTGTAATTGTAGGCAGGCCCCACGGGGCATTTTACTGTATAGCGCAATTACCAATAACAGATGCTGATCATTTTGCACAATGGCTTCTGGAGAAATATGAATTAGACGGTGAGACAGTTATGGTGGCACCTGCTGCAGGATTCTACGCAACCAAAGGAATGGGTAAGAATCAGATACGAATTGCTTATGTTCTTAAAAAAGAACGTTTAATAAAAGCCGTTCAAATATTAAAAGAAGCACTTAAATCCTACCAGGCTTTGTGAAAATACAGCATGATATATCTTTGAAGAAGTATAATACTTTTGGCATTGAAGCCTTGGCAAGTCATTTTATAGAAATAACCACAATCCAGAATCTCCAAGAAGTACTTCGACAAAAGGGCTACCCAAAAAAACTTGTGTTAAGCGGCGGAAGTAATATGCTAATTACCAATGATTTAAATGCATTAGTAATCCATATTAACATTAAAGGAATTACCATTCTTTCAGAAGAGGAAAATCACGTAATCCTAAAGATTATGGCAGGAGAAAACTGGCATGAATTAGTAATTTGGACGATAAACCACAACTACGGAGGCTTGGAAAATTTATCCTTAATTCCGGGAAATGTTGGCACTTCGCCAATACAAAATATAGGTGCATACGGGGTTGAACTTAAAGATTGTTTTGAAAGCTGTGAAGCGATGGATATTTCTACTCAGCAAATCATAACTTTTTCCAAGTCTGATTGTCAGTTTGGCTATAGAGATTCAATTTTTAAGAATAAAGGGAAGGGTAAATACATAATAACGTCTGTAAATTTAAAATTAAGTAAACCTCCACATAGACCAAATACTTCTTATGGTGCAATTGAAACTGAATTGAAAAAAAATAATATTGACCATCCTACAATCAAGGATGTTTCCAATGCTGTAATTTCAATTCGCCAAAAGAAACTGCCGGACCCTGCTAAATTGGGCAATAGTGGAAGTTTCTTTAAAAACCCGGTAATCACAAAAGATAAGTTTATTACTTTTTTGGACAATAATCCTGATGCGCCATTTTACCAAATATCAGAAACTGCTTATAAAATTCCTGCAGCATGGCTAATTGAGCAATGCGGATTTAAAGGAAAAAGATATGGTGATGCCGGGGTTCATAAAAACCAGGCTCTGGTCCTGGTAAACTATGGAAATGCAAGTGGACAGGAGTTACTACGCTTAGCAAATAAAATTCAGGATGCTGTATCAACGCAATTCGACATCGAGATCAGCCCTGAAGTAAATATAATTGGCTAAAAAGAATAATAAAAAGGTATAAAATAACCCCCGTGAAAGAATTCACGGGGGTTATACCAAACCAAACTAACCAAAAATTAAATGTACAATAACCAGTTGCACATTTATCTAATTAAAATTGAGAAAACGCTTTCTTAACAATCAATTTTATAATTTAGCGTTTACACTATATACGGGTCAGAATAATATTTTGGATGCTTTCTTTCCGAATTATTTGATGTCGTTAATCTAATATGAGTACACTACTTGAAAAACATATTGTTGAATTGTTGCATGAGCGCAATGACAAGGCTATTTCATTGCTGTATGAACATTATGGCGATACGCTTTACGGGGTTGCT
Organism: Eudoraea sp.; assembly: GCF_049665975.1. GTDB lineage: Bacteria > Bacteroidota > Bacteroidia > Flavobacteriales > Flavobacteriaceae > Eudoraea. The sequence continues at coordinate 9,119 of NZ_JBATGR010000254.1, read as the reverse complement.
TTTAAAGTAGTTAGAGATTCAGAACTGGCTCAAGACGTATTACAGGAGAGTTTTGTGAAGATCTGGAAAAAATCTGACTCATATGATTCCTCCAAGGCAAAATTATTTACCTGGCTCTTCAGAATTACAAGAAACACAGCCATTGACAAATTACGTAGCGTAAACACCAAATCTGATAAGGAAATCCAAATTGATGTTTCGGACGTATATAATCTAGGAATAGACAGTATCAGACCCGAGTTCATGGATGTCAAAGAGAACATGGAGAAGATAGAACATAAATATCATGTGGTGTTGGATGCCTTGTTTTTTCAAGGAATGACACAACAAGAAGCCAGCGATGAATTAAATATTCCGTTGGGAACTATCAAATCCAGGTTAAAAATTGGACTAAGAGAACTTAAAAAGATTTATGGTAATTCTATGATACTTTTGCCCCTATTAATTTTAATGTCATGAAAGATAAAATACGAATATTTTTAGATACTGATTTGCTTGAAAAGTATCTGTTGGGAAACACTACTCCTGAAGAATCTATGCAAGTTGAGCGATATATTGCAATGTATCCTGAAGTTAGAAAGACCTACGATGAGTTACAAACGAATCTTGAAACATTTGCAAAATTACATGCCCTTAAAACCCCTGAAGGTCTTAAGACCAAGATCCTAAATAGAATTAAAGCACAGAATACAGGCAGGAGAAAGTTTCAAAGATATGCTATTGCTGCAAGTATAGCGGCTTTCCTTTTTGCTGGATCATCTTATTTCTTTTGGAATCAAAATCAAAATTTACAGGATGAAAATGTAATCGTAAATAACAAGATCAGAACTCTGGAAGAAGATATGAAAGAACAACTGGAAGATGTAAGAAACCAGTTTATAGTGCTAAATAATCCTCAGACTAAAAAGTATACCGTAAATGGAAATAAAAAGGCAAAGGAATTAAAAGCAGTGGCCTATATAAATCCTGTTAAAAAACTTTCCTATATTAATGTTCAGAGTTTGCCTAATTTACCTGACAACCAATGTTATCAGATGTGGGCTGAAGTTAATGGTGAAATGGTAAATCTGGGAGTAATTAAAAATGTTGATGATAAAGATCGCCTCAGACCCTTACCTTATGCCGAAAACGCTATTGGTTATATAACTATAGAACCTCAAGGCGGAAATGACACTCCTACGGTTCAGAATATCGTAGCCAATATTTCCTATTGAGAAACAAATGATTTGTAGAATATACAGCCCCTTTTAGGGGCTTTATTTTTGTATCTTTGTGAAAATTTTCTTTATGACGTTAATTTTACTTACTATAGGTCTTCTTGCGCTGGCATTCGCAGGAATTGCAATTAAAATATGGTCTAAAAAAGATGGTGAGTTTGCCGGCACTTGCGCTAGTCAAAACCCTTATCTTAATGGCGATGGAGAGGCCTGCGGTTTTTGTGGTAAACTTCCGGACGAACAGGATTGCAGAAAAGAGGTTTCCGTAAAATCAAATTAGCGTTAACCTACCTTTAGATTTATTAAAGAGCAAAGTTTGGATAAAACTGACGAAACACTCATAAGTACTATTGAACGGGCTAAAGCGGGTAATCAGATTGCTTTTAGTAGTTTACTTGACACATTCTGGAATGATGTATATGGTTTTCAATTAATCCGGACTAAAAATGAAAATGATGCCGAGGATATAACAATACAAACCTTTTCCCGGGCTTTCGACAAATTAGATTCTTATGATGCTGCTTATGAGTTTAAAACATGGCTAATTACTATTTCTAAAAATTTACATGTAGACCTCATTAGAAAAAGAAAAAGGAATGTTCTTGATGGAACTGATAGTGGCAATAACGAGGCCATTAAAAAGGTTCTTGATGATGCCCCAACAGCCGAAGATCAATTAATCACCGATCAGAATCTTGCAAAACTTCTTCAAAATATTAAACAATTAAAGCCGCATTATCAAAAAGTCATTAATCTTCGGTATTTTAATGAACTATCTTATGCAGAAATTGCCAAAGAATTAGGAGAACCAGTGAATAATGTTAAAGTAAAACTACTCCGGGCAAAAAAGTTATTAGCAGAAATCATCAAAAGCAAAAGATAGTTTTTACCAGTTAAGTTATTGTTTAAAAGTTGAGCCCTTGTCCAATAGCTTTTATTTTTCTATTTGGTCGTATATTTGTTTAAAAATTTTCTATGAGCATTGAAACTATTTCCCATGTACTACCGCCTAAAGGCAAACCAAAATGGTTAAGAGTTAAATTGCCAACTGGGAAAAAATATACCCAGCTAAGAAGTTTGGTTGATAAATATGATTTGAATACCATATGTACTTCAGGTAGCTGTCCGAATATGGGGGAATGTTGGGGAGAAGGTACAGCTACTTTTATGATTTTAGGCAATATTTGTACGAGGTCCTGTGGGTTTTGCGGTGTAAAAACTGGCCGGCCCGAGAATGTGGATTGGGAAGAACCCGAAAAAGTAGCGCGTTCCATAAAGATTATGGGTATTAAACATGCTGTAATTACCTCTGTAGACAGGGATGATCTTAAAGATATGGGTTCTATTATATGGTCGGAAACTGTAAAAGCTATTAGAAGAATGAATCCGAATACCACATTAGAAACCCTAATTCCTGACTTTCAAGGACTTGGAATTCATTTAGATCGTATTATTGATGTTGCTCCCGAAGTTGTTTCTCACAATATGGAAACTGTAAAAAGACTTACGCGGGAAGTTAGGATACAGGCAAAGTATGAGCGAAGCCTAAATGTACTGCATTACCTGAAAGAGCAGGGAGTTAAACGAACCAAGTCTGGAATTATGTTGGGTCTTGGAGAACTGGAATCTGAAGTTATCGAGACCATGGAAGACCTTAGAAATGCCAGGGTCGATGTGGTTACAATTGGACAATACCTTCAACCTTCTAAAAGGCACTTGCCTGTAAAGGAATTTATTCTACCCGAACAATTTGCCAAGTATGAGGAATTGGGGAAAAGCATGGGATTCAGGCATGTTGAGAGCGGGGCTTTGGTTAGATCTTCATATAAAGCACATAAACATATTCATTAAAATATTTATAAACATTCTGTTTTCCATAGATTTCCATAAAAAAGAATTAAGGGGTTTTAGTACAAATATCCACTCATAAACCAGTGGCTTGGCAGTACTATTTAATCTTAAAAAAGCAGTGATTATTCTCTATATAAATAATATTTTTAACAGATTTTCCTAAAATGAGCTAAAAAACAGTACTTTTTATAGGAAAGAACCTATAGTTTCTATTTAAATAAACAATAGTTGTTTATCCTAAACGTTTGATTCAAAGGTAAGGTTAATTAATAAATTTAATAATTTTCTAAATATCAAAAAGTTATAAAAGTGCATTAAAAATTAATGTATTTAATTAACTTTTTTAATTGATAAAAAATCATTTGAGATTATTTTTACAACATACTATAATTATTAAGGCATTGCTAATTTTGCTTTGCATGTCCTTCACATCTATTGTCTTGTCCCAAGAGCGAACAAATCAGGTAAATGGTTTAGAAACTTTTTTTGATGAAACCAGGATTTACAAAAACCAGAACAAAATAAATCTTGCCCTGGAATCCCTGGACAAAGCTGCAGCTTTGGCAGAAGAAACAGAAGATGAAAAGGCCCTCGTGGATTGTTATCACAAATTTGCATTGCTATACATGGAACTGGATAAAAGAGAGACCACTCTTTTTTATTGGGATCGCGCTACAGTTCTGCTTAATGAACTGGAATACCCATATGGCCATGCAGTCCACAAATACATAGAATCTATTCTTCTCTATGACAGCGGTAATAACTTTCAGGCCATTTTTATGCTTAATGAATCTAAGCAGCTAAGTAATGACCGTAATCTTCTCAACAACATACTATTATTAGAGGCCAATATATACTTCACCATAGAAAAATATGATAGCGCGGCACTAAATTTTAATTCCCTTGTGGTAAATAATGATGTATTTGAGAAAGAATCACTAATGGCAAGGTCACACCTGGGATTGGCTAAAGTATATCTTGAAACTCAAGACTTTGATGAAAGTATTAAAAGTGGGGTTAGTGCATTAGAAATCGCTAAGGCAAATAACTTCTACAAAGAGGAATTTGAAGCCAATGAAATATTGGGCCAGGCCTTTGAAAAAAGAGAAAAATACGATCTCTCTCTAGTTCATAACAGGAATCTTTTAAAACTAAAAGATTCTGTTTTCACCATAGAAAAAATTAAGGCCGAAGCCAAAACAGCCGATAGGATTCAATTTGAATTTATGTCTGAAGAAATTAAGCGTCAGGACACTAAAATTGAGGAATTAAATGAATCCCGGAACAGATCTGAAATTACCGCTATCCTAACCTCGGCTTTTTTAACTATTATTTCTTTATTAGCGGTATCTCTATTCAGGAACAATCAGATTAAGTTAAAGACCAATGATCTTCTGCAAACCAAAAACAGGGAGCTTCAAACTGCCAGAGATGCGGCAATTCAGGCTATGGAAGCCAAAACCAACTTCCTGTCTACAGTAAGTCATGAATTGAGAACACCGCTATATGCCGTTACCGGTTTGGCGCACCTCTTATTGGAAGAGAACCCAAGTGATAATCAAAAAGAACATCTAAAGTCTTTAAAGTTTTCGGGTGATTATTTACTAAATTTTATAAATGACATACTGCAAATAAATAAAATAGATGCTGACAAGTTGGAGGCCTTAAAGATGGAATTTAATCTGAAAAAAGTGCTTGCAGACGTAATAAGCTCTTTGCAGCAGAGTGCTAAAGAAAATAGAACAAAAATTATCCTGGAATACGACGAGACTATTCCAAAACATTTAATGAGCGACCCTATTAAATTATCCCAGATATTTATGAACCTTCTTGGTAACGCTTTAAAATTCACCAAAAATGGAGAAGTACATGTAATAGCTAAACTCCTTAAAAAGGAGGAAGAGGACGTCACTATATATTTTGAAGTTAAGGATAATGGAATAGGAATTTCAATTGAACAACAACAAAATATCTTTGATAGTTTTGAACAAGGCTCAATTCAAATTAACAGGGAATATGGAGGTACTGGACTTGGGCTTACTATTGTGAAGAGTCTGTTAGGCCTTTTTGACAGTAAAATACAGCTTAAAAGTACTTTGGGCCAGGGTAGTTCATTTTTCTTTGAATTAGACCTTAAAAGCAAAGATAGTTTAGTAGATGACATTCCTTTTGAGATAACCCAAAAAGACTATGATTTAAATGGCCTTCATGTACTCGTTGTTGAAGACAATAAGATAAATCAGGTAATAACCAAAAAAATGTTGGAGAAAAAGGGTGTTAGCTGTGAAATTGCCGGAAACGGAAACACGGCTGTAGAAATGGCCAACACAAGTCAGTACGATGGTATACTAATGGACATACATATGCCGGGAATAAGTGGGGTTGAAGCTACTATTCAGATTAGAAAGTTTGATTCTGACACCCCAATTATAGCGCTTACCGCAATATCCTTAGACGACAGTTTAGAAAGTTTCTATGCAGCAGGTTGTAATGACGTAGTTACTAAACCTTTTAAACCAGAAGTGTTTTATCAAAAAATTGGTGAAAACATCCTTGAACATAAATTAAAGAAATCAGTATCCTAATTTTTCAAGGCTTTTGGTAATAACCTCATCTCCCTTATTCAAAAATCGATGCCTGACGGATATATAGTAAAGATTTTCTACGCTATCTTTTAACCGCATATAGTCCTTCTCCGTAGTCAGTATTAAAGGTTTGGAGTTAAAAAAATCAATCTCTTTCCTGGAAAAAAAATGATGGTCCCTATACTGATGATGATCAAAATTAATCTCGGCACTTTTTAGAAAAGCAATTAGAGGTTTCGGGTTAGCAATTCCTGTTACTAATGAGACTACTTTATTTTGTAAACCATTGAGGGATATTTCCTCTTTTTTTCCTTTTAAATTAATGTCATATTCTAAAGCACAGAATAATACCCTTTGATTTTTTCCAGGATTCAACTCCCGTGTGATTCTCAATTGACTTTCATCATCCAAATCTGGAGGGCATTTAGTAACAACAATTAGATCTGCTCGCTTAGATGAACTTTTATTGTCTCTTAAATTTCCAGTTGGTAAATACCAGTCATTTGTGTATAAATTTCCGTAAGATGTCAATAAGATTGAAAATAATGGGTTCACTTTTCTATGTTGATATGCATCATCTAAAAGTATAAGATTTGGATGCTTCGAGGTTTCAAGCAGTTTAATACCTCTAATTCTATCTGCATCTACCGCTACTGAAACTTCAGGAAATTTAGAATATATCTGCAAGGGCTCGTCTCCAATTTCTTCAGCTGTACTTGTTTTTTGGGCCAAAACAAATCCCCTGCTTTTTCTTTTATAACCCCTACTCAAAACTGCTAGCTTTGAGCTTGGCGACAAATGATTTAAAAGCCATTCAATCATTGGTGTCTTGCCTGTACCTCCTGTACTTAAGTTTCCCACGCTAACAACTACAGTTTTAAATTCTGTAGATTGTAAAATCCCTGAATCATATAAAACATTCCTAAAATATACCGCGAGGGCATAGATCAAAGAAAATGGGAAAGCTAGAATTCTTAGCAGTTGCATAGGAACGAAAATATAATATTTTATCTTTGATGCACGTACTTAACTTTAAAACATACTATTAAATTATTCCCAGTTGTATTAATTTTAATTGGTTTTAGAATAATGCTAAACGATATCAAATTCCACGCGCCTGAGGATTACCCTAAATTTTATTTAGGCTTTATCATACATACTATTAATAGACAAGGCTTATTCTAATAGCCATAAATTTTTAAATATGAAGGTTAAAGATGTTGCTGAAATACTCGAAGAATTGGCTCCACTTGAATACGCTGAGAATTTTGATAATGTTGGGCTTCTTGTAGGTGATCCGGACATGAGTGTAACAAATATTCTTGTTACCCTTGATTCACTGGAAAATGTAATTGATGAAGCAATTGGCAAATCATGTAATCTGATCATTAGTTTTCATCCAATATTGTTTAAGGGTCTTAAGAACCTTACCGGCTCTAATTATATAGAGCGTGCAGTTATAAAGGCTGTTCAAAATAATATTTCTATTTATTGCCTGCACACTGCCCTCGACAATTCAATTGAAGGTGTAAATGCCAAAATCTGCGAAGTACTGGAGGTGAAAAACACAAGGATATTAATTCCACAACAAGGAACCATAAAAAAATTAACAACATATGTACCCAGAACGCATTCTAAAGTCCTGTTGGAATTTCTTTTTAAAGCAGGGGCGGGAAATATAGGAAATTATAGTGAATGCAGTTTTACCGTAGAAGGCACAGGCAGCTATAAAGCCGGAAGAAACGCGAATCCGGTAAAGGGGAAAAAAGGCGAGCTACATTTAGAAGAAGAAACACAGATCAATGTTACTTTTCCTAAAAGTAAAGAAAAAAGTGTTTTGAACGCATTATTTGAACATCATCAGTATGAGGAGGTCGCATACGAAATATATACCTTAGACAATGTTGATTCTCAAATTGGTATGGGAATGATAGGTGAATTGGAAATACCACAAGCCGAAAAAGACTTTTTCAATATCCTAAAAAACAAAATGAATGTATCCTGTATAAGGCACTCAGATTTTTTAGGTAAAAAAATACGTAAAGTAGCAGTTTTAGGAGGAAGCGGGGCCTTTGCCATTACTGCGGCTAAAAATTCGGGTGCAGATGTTTTTATTACATCAGACATCAAGTATCATCAGTTTTTCGAGGCTGAAAACAAAATACTTCTTGCAGATATAGGACACTATGAAACTGAGCAGTTTACAAAAAATTTATTGCTAGACTATCTTACAAAAAAAATGCCTAATTTTGCAATCTCGTTATCGAAGAGTATTACAAATCCTATCAAGTATTATTAAATATGGCAACAAAAGTAGAAACAACCGTGGAGGATAAATTAAGAGCATTATACGATTTGCAATTAATAGATTCCAGAGTTGATGAAATTAGAAATGTACGTGGTGAATTACCGCTTGAAGTTGAAGATCTTGCAGACGACGTACTTGGTTTGAAAACAAGAATGGATAAGTTAAAGACCGATTTGGAAACAATAAATTATGAAATCGGGGCTAAAAAGAATTTAATTGAAGAAGCCAAAGTACTGATAAAAAAATATGCTGACCAGCAAAAAAATGTAAGAAACAGCAGAGAATTCAATTCACTTGCGAAAGAAGTTGAATTTCAGGAATTGGAAATACAATTAGCTGAGAAAAACATTAAAGAATACAAAGTTCAAATCGAGCAAAAAAAGGAAGTAATTAGCGAGACTAAAGAAAGACTTGTGGAGCGTGAGTCACACTTAAAACACAAGAAAAGTGAATTAGACGCGATTCTTGCGGAAACTGATAAGGAGGAAAAAGCACTTTTGGCTAAATCTGAAAAATTTGAAAAGCAAATTGAAGATAGATTAGTACAAGCTTATAAACGAATTCGAAATAATGTTAAAAACGGTCTGGCAGTTGTTCCAATTGAAAGGGGTGCCTCAGGAGGTTCATTCTTTACCATACCTCCGCAGGTACAGGTAGAAATTGCTTCCAGAAAAAAGATAATTACAGATGAACATAGTGGAAGAATTCTTGTAGATTCTGCTTTAGCTGAAGAAGAACAAGCGAAGATGCACAAAATGTTTTCTAAAATCTGATAGGTTTAAATATTCACTTAAAACCACCTATAGTCAGGTGGTTTTTTTATTTTAGTACTTTATATGCATATGTTTAGTCTAAGATATATTGCGTTTTTAGTTTTAATGTTACAACTCAATGGGATGTCCGCACAGGAATTAACTGAATTTAAGTGGAAAAAACGTATTCTCCTCATAATGGATGTGAATAATGATTTGCCTGCCAGAAACACACAGATTAGCAAGTTTGTTATACGGCATGACGAAATGGAGGAAAGAGATTTAGTTCTTTTTGTATGCACGGGAAAGGAAGTATTGGATAAGGATGGATTAAAAACCGATATTAATCCCGATAAAATATCCTATGGTGAATTTCAGGGTGTTATCTTAATCGGAAAAGATGGTG
>NZ_JBATGR010000253.1:0-5011 GCF_049665975.1 Eudoraea sp. | reverse complement strand
CCAGGCCCAGTTTACTGTTTTATTGAGACCCCAAACTCCAATACCTGTGGAAATTGTATAAATTATAGCACCTACACCCCAAAGGAATGCTGCCAATGCAATGGAAAAAACAATCCACCACAGTCTGTTAGCCCGTCCTTCAATCGGAGCTGCAATATCTACCGATACATCATGGTAGCCTTTGTCCCCAAGAACTAAGGGTTTACGTATTGGTGCTTCGTAATGCGACGCCATATAGTTTTATTATAGTTGTATTCTTTCTTAATTTATTATGCCTCATTTGTGTTTCTCACTTTTACCTGATAAAACACATTTGGTTTTGTTCCCACACTCTCTAATAAGTGGTACATCCTGTCATTCTTCTTTAATTCTGTTACCTGGCTTTCATCATCATTTGAATCTCCAAACACAATTGCTCCATTACTACAAGCATTTGAACAAGCAGTCTGAAACTCACCATCTATAATTTCTCTTCCTTCACGTTTTGCATCAAGAATTGTCTTTTGGGTCATCTGGATACATAGAGAACACTTCTCTATTACGCCTCTGGAGCGTACGGTAACATCCGGATTAATAACCATTTTACCAAGATCATTATTGAAATGGTAATCAAATTCTTCATTATTATTTAATAAGAACCAGTTGAACCTCCTTACTTTATACGGGCAGTTGTTGGCACAGTATCTGGTACCTACACATCTATTGTAGGTCATATGATTCTGACCCTGACGACTATGAGTTGTTGCAGCCACCGGACAAACGGTCTCGCAAGGAGCATGGTTACAATGCTGACACATTACAGGTTGAAATGCAACCTGTGGATTAATCGCAGCCAGCTCCATTTCTTCAAAGCCCGACTTTGTCTCTGAAGCTCCTGAAAATTCATCTTTTTTAGTATTATCCTGGTCAAAAGTATCTTCTGAAGAATAATATCTGTCTATTCGCAACCAATGCATATCTCTCGATTTGCGAACCTCTTCTTTACCCACAACAGGCACATTATTCTCTGCATGACAGGCTATAACACACGCACCACAACCAGTACAGGCGTTCAAATCTATTGACATATTAAAATGATGTCCTATAGACCTGTCAAAACTATCCCAAAGATCAACTGTAGTTGCAGGAACTTCCTGATGGTTTAATGACACCTGTGGTACATGATTCCATTCCGAATGATCTTTTGTATTAAATATCTCTAAGGTCGTCTCCTTTATGATATCACCTCTACCCATAAGGGTATTATGCAGTTGAATACATGCAAACTCATGCATTCCTGATGCCTTTTCAAGAGTTACATTTTGAATGTTATTAAAACCCTGATATAACGCATAAGCATTAACACCGGTTTGCATTTCAGTTTTCATACCTACTTGCCTGCCAAAACCAAATGATAGTCCCACAGTACCAGCGGCCTGACCTGGCTGAATAATAACCGGAACATTATTAAGCGAAACTCCGTTAACCGTAAGTTTAGCATAACTTCCATTCAGACCTCCATTAGCTACGTTTTCATTTATCAATCCTAATGAGGAGGCATCTGCTCCAGATACTGTAACATAATTATCCCATGAGACCCTGGTGATAGGATCCGGAAATTCCTGTAACCAAGGATTATTAGCTTGCTGACCGTCACCCATCCCAATTTTTGGATAAAGAACAAGTTCCATTCCATCGGCAGATGAATTTGCCAGTGAACTTACCGCGGAAGAAATTGGTGCTATTGCTGTATTAGCTTCGGCTTGTTGATCCATTGTCTGATCAACAGAGCTTTCATTTGTTGTAGATGTTTCTCCTTCTGTATTTGATTCTAATTCAAAAACACCATCATGAAGTGCTCTATTCCAGGAAGCCTCTCCTAGAATACCAGAGTTCCATGTCTCTTTTATATAGTCGTAATAACTTAATTCACTACCCATCCACTGCAGGAGTGACTGCTGAAATTGCCTGGTATCAAAAAGTTCTTTTATGGTAGGTTGTATAAGACTGTAGTGTCCTTTCACTAATTCAGCATCTCCCCAGGATTCCAAAAAGTGATTAGAAGCAGCAGTAAATTCTGTAATTTCTGTGGTCTCATTCCAATTTGTAGAAAAAGTAACCGATAAATCTACTTTTGCAACACCTTGAGCAAACTCAGAAGCGTTCGGCAGCGTGTACATAGGATTAACACCATCCATGATCAAAGCGCCCACTTTTCCTGAATTCATATCCTGAATGAGCCTATTAACAGCCCGGCTATTTCCCTGTCTGATATATCTTGGCAAACTTGGGCTAAAAGCAATACTGCCCAACATTTCATTTATTGACAAAGCAACCGCCTGGGCGTTTACATCATCCAATCCTGTTACCACAACCGCTTTATTCCCCGCTTTCTTTATTTCTGCGACAACATTGTCAACCGCTCTGCTGATATTATCGCTAAGATCAACATTAACAGAACTATTATTCAGTTTACCAAATAAACTCGCCAGCGCCTTTTTTTGTTCTGATGGTTTTATTGCAATTCGCTTATCGGCATTTGCTCCGGTAAGAGACATATTGGATTCAAACTGGATATGCCTGGACATTTTACCATTTTTGGGAATTCTTCCTTTGGAATAACCACTGTCATAACCTCCACCTTGCCAATCGGCCAGGAAATCTGCACCAAAAGAAACAATGATTTCTGCTTTTTCAAAATCATATGTCGGTAATGCCCTTTCTCCAAATTTAGCTTCAAAAGCAGCTAAAGCCGCATCTTCGCTTATGGCATCATAAGCAATGTGATCTACGTTCCCGTATACTTCCTTAAACTCACTTATTAATTTTGTGGTAGACGGACTTGCATAAGTTTGAGTGAGCAATACTATTTGCTTCTCTGAGCCTTTTAATGCTTCCAACTTATTTTTTACCGAAGTGTCCAATGCAGTCCACTCTGCAGGTTCTCCATTTGCTAATGGACCTTGTAATCTCGTACTGTCATATAAAGAAAGAACAGATGCTTGTATTCTGGCATTGCTATTACCATTTGTTTTTGCATCCTTATTATTTTCCACTTTAATTGGTCTGCCTTCCCGGGTTTTTATCAAAATACTGGCAAAATCATAGCCATTAGCTATAGTGGTTGCGTAATAATTCGCGATACCCGGTATTATTTGCTCAGGCTTAATAACATAAGGTATGGACTTTCTTACAGGACCCTCACAAGCTGCTAAAGAAGCGGCGGCAGTACTAAACCCTACATATTTCAGAAAATCTCGTCTATTTGTCGTACTGGCAGACAAATTCTCCTTATCCCCCAGAAATTCATCAACTGGTATTTCTTCCGGAAATTCGTTTTGTCTTAGCGTCTCCACGATGGAATCGTTGGGATTTAACTCCGCTTCGCTTTTCCAATACTTTTTTGATGCCATACTATATATCTGTAATTAGATGCTTATTTATTTCTAATAGTGACACTTGCCACATTCTAAACCGCCCATTTGAGCAGCAGTAAGGTTTTCAACCCCATATTTTTTGGATAACTCTTCATGTATTTTAGCATAGTAAGCGTTGTCCTCTACCTTAACATTTGTTTCTCTATGGCAATTAATACACCATCCCATGGTCAATGGAGAATATTGATACATGATTTCCATTTCCTCCACGGGGCCATGACAAGTTTGACATTCAATACCTGCAACGGAGACGTGTTGAGAGTGATTAAAGTAAGCCAAATCTGGCAGATTATGAATCCTTACCCATTCTACCGGCCGACTTTCTCCTGTATATTTTTGATTCTCTTCATCCCAACCTACCGCTTTATAAAGTTTCTTAATTTCCCCGGTATAGAATTCATTTGTATACCCATTTGCCAAATCTTCAGGACTTGGACCTTCAGGATTCCCTTTATATTCATAAATAGATTTATGACAATTCATACAGACATTTAAAGAGGGGATTCCAGAATGCTTAGATACCCTAGCCGACGAATGGCAATATTTGCATTCAATTTTATTATCCCCCGCATGCACCTTGTGTGAATAATGTATGGGCTGAATTGGGGCGTAACCTTGATCTACACCCACTTGCATCATCCATCCATAAGCAAAATATGCGCTCGCCAATAAAAGGAAAATAGCAGATACGAGTACCAGAAATTGGTTCTGTGCAAATGCCTTCCACAATGGAGTTCGTTTAACAGCCCTATCTTTTTCCATTGCAACGCCGTTGGCCTCGGCTATGCGTTGCAAAGTATTGTTGACTAAAAACAGCATCATCACCAGTAAGGCAAAAACAAGTACAAGGGCTCCCAAAATGATTTCATTAGTAATCCCGGAATCACTACCACCCTCGATTGCTGTAGTTGCCGCAGCAGCCGCAACCGGTGCTGGAGGTGGAGCGGCAGTATAAGCCAAGATATTATCAATGTCTGCATTGGAAAGTGTAGGAAAAGCGGTCATCGCCGCCTGATTGTATTCTGCATACACTTTGGTTGCATACGCATCTCCGGAACTAATCATCCCAGCACTATTCTTAATCCATGCATATAACCATTCTTTATCCAATCCTTCATCTTCGGCAAGTCTGGATTCAACATTAGCTAAGGCCGGCCCCGTCATCTTTCGATTCAATGCATGACAGGCTGCACAATTCTGATTAAATAATTGTTTCCCTTTTGCAACATCACCAGAGCCTGAATCACTAGACTCAGCGGCAACTTCAGTAGCCACTTCATCATTTTGTTCCGGGCTTCCTTCCTGGGATAAAAGAGAATTTGAAAGGAGTAGAAAAACTACTAGAGTAAAAGTAAATAGTTTAGAAATCTGATGGCGGTACAAAACCTTTTTCATATTTAAAATATTTCTATCTTAATTCTGGCAAGATAATTACTATTACAATAAGACAATTAAGGTAATTTATCGCCGCTCAAATTGAGGACAAAAATAAGACTTTGACTTTATTTGAGAAATGTTAAGGGTTTTATAATTTATAATTTATATTAATTCTAAATAAGTATGAAAACTTTTGTTTAACCTGCAATAAATTACTT
>NZ_JBATGR010000252.1:0-2456 GCF_049665975.1 Eudoraea sp. | reverse complement strand
GTACTTGCTAAGATAAGTGCTAACCCACGCAACTACTCATAGCCGAGACCGTTGTAGCCAATTTAACAGCACATTCCAAAAAAAAATCACAAGAGCCGAAACCCTTGTGATTTTAAAAAGTTAACTGAGGATTTTATGATTATCACGAAACGCCACCAAGTACATTCTCTAACTGCATTTCTTTAAGAACCCTGTCTTGAATAGGTTGTGTCAATTCGTTAATTTCATCAACGCCCCAAGTAATTCCAACAACAGTTCGAGTTGGACGTTTGCCAAAAGGCAATTCTGCTAATTTTAAATAAGCATCTACTACCCATTGTGGGTCCGGAGCATCTTCGCTTTGTAACATTTGAGCAAAATTTTCCCCCATAGCCGAAGGAACACCTGCCAATTCACCATAAGATTCTAAAATATCATTATGAGCAGGAACTTGTCCTGATGCCAATAATCCTGTTCCAAACGGACCTGGTTCTACCATAACAACATCAACACCAAAAGGCGAAACCTCATATCGTAAAGCCTGAGAATAGCCTTCTAAAGCGTGTTTGGTAGCAGTATATGTTCCGAAAAATGGTGGAGACATACGACCAACTAACGAAGATGTATTGATAATTAAACCTGAACCTGAGCTTCGCATTGAAGGCAGAACCGCTTGCATTGTTCTAATAGCACCATAATAGTTGGTTTCCATTTGCCACTTTGCCTGCTCAACGCTATAGGCTTCAGTAATGCCTATATACATAATACCTGCATTGTTAATTAGAATATCAATATTTCCTGCTTGCTCAAGGATACTATTCATAGCTTCTTTTACAGAAGTATCATTAGTAACATCCATATCAACTACCGTAATGAGAGATGAATATGCTTCTAATTCTTTTTTTACCTCTGCGTTTTTTCCTTCTGGATTTCGCATTGTGGCAAATACTTTGTTGCC
This sequence comes from Eudoraea sp., assembly GCF_049665975.1. GTDB lineage: Bacteria > Bacteroidota > Bacteroidia > Flavobacteriales > Flavobacteriaceae > Eudoraea. Next base: position 1,519 of record NZ_JBATGR010000252.1, on the reverse strand, counting down.
TTTATCGGCAAAATCTTTAACGGCTTTTAATCCAAAACCGCTACTGCTTCCTGTGATTACTATTTTTTTCATTTTATTTATTTAAGTTTAAAAATTAAATTGATACATAGGTAAAAGCCAAATAATTGAGTAGAGCAACTGCGAACCAAAATGGTGTAAAAACAATACCTACATTTTTGCCGTGTTTAGAAATTTTAGGATGCTTACCAAAAAATGGTAAAAACCCCGCTTGATTGGCATTGACTAACATCATAAGTACGGCAACCACCCCAAAAACAAGATGTAAAGGTTGACGTGCAGCAAGTTCTAAGTTCATTCCATAAATTGCCCCAATAGCTACTGCTGTAAAACCAATTGCCCCTTGGCGTTGCTCAAAAAGTAATAGAAATAGATAGTCCTTTGCATTTGTTTTCTTCTTCTCTGGTGCAGCTTCCAAAGCAGCATCAATCATATTGATTTGTTCATTTCGCGTCAAAGCACTTGATTTGCTCGGTGTTTTGAGTCCAAAAAATGGTAATACCCAGTTTACAATCCACCTTGCCTGCATAGGAAATAAAACTTCGATTCCATGAAGTGTAACGGGAATAATGGACAGAATAAGTCCTAATGTTGAAATTTGAATTTCGCTCATTTTATTTAGCTTTAATCATTACTTGTGATTTACAAGCAAATATATATAATAACTTTTAATTTGCAAGTAATATTGCAAATAAGTTGTGTTTTACAAGTAATAAATCATTTTTTGTACCTTTGTAATAGAATGTAAATAATGGTTTAATATGAAACATACCTTTCGTTGTGATTGTCCTATAACTTCTGCTCTTGATATTTTAGGAGATAAATGGATGTTAGTTATAATTAAACAAATGCTGGTAGAACACAAACAGACCTTCAAGGATTTTATTGAAAGTGACGAAGCTATTGCAACAAATATTCTTACAATTAAGCTAAAATTACTGGAAGAATTAGAAATTGTAACAAAATCAAAACTTCCTAATAATAAGAAAACAAATCTTTATCAATTAACGGAACGAGGATTGTCGTTAGCAACTATTATAGTAGATTTAGCGCTTTGGAGTGATGCAAATCTGAGGGAACTTAATATTGATATGAGAAATCCTAACGAACTTGAATTAATGAAAAACAACAAAGCGGATTTTATTAAGGTTCTTCGGGAGAATTATAGAAAAAAACTGGCTACAACAACGTATATATCTCATAGCTAATTAATTGCTCAATCCAAAGTTAAAGCGTATTTGGAAAGTCGCCAAATTTTTAAATTTGACGATTTCCAATAAAAAAGATAAATAGTAAAATTTAAAAATCTGGCTTGTGCTTAATCCGAATAAATATCGCTAATTTGCACGCTACGAGCCATATACAAGACCGTTGTGCTTAATGTAAAAGAACCGAATGACAGTAACTTACGACAAATACTATCAGACAGAAAACTTGTTCGGAGAACCATATACCGAATTGATTGAGTTTTTTACTGATTATCCTAAAAAAGGAAAAGTAC
>NZ_JBATGR010000251.1:0-5324 GCF_049665975.1 Eudoraea sp. | reverse complement strand
GTTTTCAATAACGGTGGTAACTACGGGTCCTAAAATTTGAAAATCACTGGCTTCTATGTTAAGGTTCCTGAAATTTAATACTTCAACTTTTTCCTTATTCATATTTGTTAACCGGAACGTACTATTTTTTATTTGCACATCTGATGAAGAAAAATAAAAAGGAGGTGTGTTTGGGTCACGGGGCCTTTTGTCATCTAACTTATCAACAAAAACACCGAGGTTATTGTCATTTTCTCCTTTATAGGTTTTTAGATTAAAAAGCAGCCCTTCTATATCTATGTCGCCAAATTGCAATTTCCCTTTTATAAGATTTCGTACGCTTAAAATAGAAGTGGATAGCTCCCGAATGTAAATTAAAGTGTCCTGCTTGTAATCTTCCACATAAACATTCTTCAAGGCGGTGTCCCATGAAATAAGGGAAATTCTAAGTCTGTCTATATTAATATTTGTGCCAAATTCATTGTTCAAAGTCTTAGTGGCATATCGCGCAAGCTTGGTCTGAACGGCCGGTAGAGAAAAAATTATAGTGCCCAAAACGCAGGTCATCAGGAAGACTAAAAACGTTCTAACGAGTATTTTTCTCAGTTTTTTGATAGGGCTATTATGTTTTACCTTTGTACTACCAATTTTTGTTCCAAAGCATGAACCATAAACAAAATATATATATTCTGGCTATAGAATCGTCTTGTGATGATACATCGGCTGCTGTTATGCACAATGACAAGATGCTAAGTAACGTGGTAGCCACGCAAAAAATTCATGAGGCATACGGAGGTGTTGTTCCGGAACTTGCATCAAGAGCACACCAACAAAATATTGTTCCGGTAGTACACCAAGCGTTAGCCAAGGCAAATATCGACAAAAAACTAGTATCAGCCATAGCATTTACTCGTGGACCTGGACTTTTAGGTTCTTTACTTGTGGGGACTTCATTTGCCAAATCACTTTCATTAGGTCTCAAAGTGCCATTAATCGAGGTTAATCATATGCAGGCGCACATCTTAGCGCACTTTATAAAAGAAGAAGATAATAAAGTACCCCCCTTTCCATTCTTAGCTTTAACTATCAGTGGCGGACACACTCAGATAGTTTTGGTCAATAATTATTTTGACATGGAAATCCTTGGAGAAACCCTTGATGATGCCGTTGGCGAGGCATTTGATAAGAGTGCTAAAATTCTTGGTTTGCCATATCCTGGCGGACCATTAGTTGATAAGTACGCCGCAAAAGGCAATCCTGACGCTTTTCCATTTCCAAAACCAAAAGTAAAAGACTTAAACTTTAGTTTTAGCGGCTTAAAAACCAGTATCTTATACTTTATTCAACGAGAAACTCGTAAAAATCCGGATTTTATTGAACAAAATTTGAATGATATTTGCGCCTCGATTCAACATACAATTATTCTTATTTTAATGGAAAAGCTAAAGAAAGCTGCCACCCAAACCGGGATAAAGGAAATAGCAATAGCAGGTGGTGTTTCTGCTAATTCCGGAATAAGAAGGGCGTTACAGGAATGTGAAGTTAAACATGGCTGGAAAACATATATTCCAAAATTTGAATACTGCACGGATAATGCCGCCATGATTGGTATTGTTGGTTATTTAAAGTATATTGACGGGGTCTTTAGCGATGAACGTATTGCTGCAAAGGCGAGATATGTAATTTAATTATTTCTCCATTAGTAATGACATTTTTTGAGCAGACAATACAAATTCAGATATAATTAAATTTCTTCAGAATTAAATTAACCAGGAAATAACTAATTGTACAGTTTTATTATGCAACTATTCTATAATCCCTCACTTGATAATAGCGCCAATCAGTTCTCTTTTAATAAAGAAGAAAGCAAACATATTGTAAAAGTCTTGCGTAAAAAAGAAGGAGACGAACTTCATATCACCAATGGAAGAGGAGTGTTATTTACAGCCAAAATTCTGGTTGCAGATATAAATAAATGCAAAGCGTCAATAATTTCCACTCAAAAGAGGCACCCAAAAATGTTCCGACTACATCTGGCTGTTGCTCCTACAAAAAGCGCTGAGCGCTATGAATGGTTTCTTGAAAAAGCAACGGAAATCGGCGTTCATGAAATCACCCCAATCCTGTGCGATCATTCTGAACGAAAAATCCTTAAAATGGAAAGGCTGCAAAAAGTAGTTCAGTCAGCCATGAAACAATCACTTCGAACCTACCTCCCTAAAATAAATAATCCTGTTTCATACACAGAATTTCTCTCTCAGGACCATAAGGAACTGCTATTTATTGCCCATTGCCAGGAGGGAGAAAAACTGAATCTAAAACGTTGCATAGCTGCCGACAAGGATATAACTATATTGATTGGTCCTGAAGGAGATTTTTCTCATAAGGAAATAAAAGAGGCTTCCGAAAACAATTTTTTGCCAATTACCCTGGGTGAAGCCCGTTTAAGAACTGAAACGGCTGCCATAGTTGCTTGTACCGCAGTTGCTCTAATAAATAGTGGTTCATAAACTTAAAAAAGTCTTTGATAAAAAAATATCGAGATTTGACTATCTCGGAAATTTCAGATTAAATAATTAGATTGATTTAGATATAATAAATTTCTGGAATATAACTTTTTAATGGTGATTTAAGTATATTTAGACTAATAAGATCCGACTCTTTTCTATGAAATTACTTCCCCTATTTTTAACAATTTTGTGGTTACTCAATGTTAATTCACAGGAAATCGCAATTCTCAAATACAACGGCGGTGGCGACTGGTATGCCAATCCAACAGCCTTGCCGAACCTTATCAGATTTTGCAACCAAAATATAGATACAGAAATAGAGCCAAAACCTCAAACTGTTGAGGTGGGCAGCACTGAGATTTTTCAGTACCCCTTTCTACACATGACAGGGCACGGCAACGTTTTCTTTACGGAGGATGAAGCTGATAATTTAAGAACCTACCTTCTTTCCGGGGGATTTGTACATATTGATGATAATTATGGAATGGAGCCCTATTTGCGAAAAGAACTGAACAAAGTTTTTCCCGACAAAGAGTTCGTAGAGATTGGCGCTGACCATGCAATATTTACAACGCAATATGAATTTCCAAAAGGCTTACCAAAGATTCATGAGCATGATGGCAAAAGACCTCAGGCTTTGGGTATTTTTCATGAAAATAGATTGGTTTTATTGTTTACCTATGAGTCGGATCTGGGAGATGGATGGGAAGATCCCGAAGTGCACAACGATTCAGAACAAGTACGGTTAAAAGCCTTGCAGATGGGAGCTAATATTATACATTACGCATTTAAAAATTAAAGTATGAATTCAAAAATGATTTCTGATGGAATATTGAGAGCCATAGCTGTCGTTTCTTTGGTACTTCTCATTTGTTATTTCTTTTTTAAAATCAGTACACTTTTGATCTATATCGCCATTGCCGTAGTTATCTCGCTAATTGGGAGGCCTGTTGTGGTATTCCTGAGAACAAAGTTGAAGATGAACAACACTCTGGCCGTGATATTAACAATGGTACTTTTTTTAGGGATTGTTATCGGGATAGTTTCGATGTTTATACCCTTGTTGATAAAACAAGGGCAAAACCTTTCATTACTAAATATTGATGCATTACAAAAAAATCTGGAAAATCTTTACGGTGAAGTGACTAACTATTTTGGAATTACTGCCGTTGATATTAAAATGCAGCTGCGTGAATCCAAGATATTTTCTAAAATCAATTTTGGTGTCATTCCGGAGTTTTTAAATTCTATAGTTAGTCTTTTGGGGAGTTTAAGTATTGGTCTGTTCTCCGTGCTATTCATTGCCTTCTTTTACCTTAAGGACAGCAAACTGCTGCAAGAGAATTTAATGGTCCTGATTCCTGATGAAAAGGAACCCAGACTAAAAAAATCAATGCATACTATAAAACTACTTTTATCGAGATATTTTGGAGGACTGGTACTTCAAATCTCAATACTATTCGTTATTTATACTGCTGTTCTTTTAATTTTTGGTATACAAAATCCTGTAGTTATTGCGTTTCTTTGTGCTCTTTTGAATCTGATTCCATATTTGGGACCTGTAATTAGTGCTTTTTTAATGGTATTGTTAACCATGACCAGTAATTTGGGGGCTGATTTTAGCACAGTGATTTTACCTAAAACCATCTATGTTATGATTGGTTTTACAATAGGGCAATTGGTTGATAATTTTTTCTCACAACCCTTTATTTTTTCTAATAGTGTTAAATCTCACCCCCTGGAAATTTTCCTTATCATCATCATTGGGGGGCTTCTATTTGGTATCACAGGAATGATTATTGCCGTACCGGGATATACGGTAATAAAAGTAATTTTAAAGGAATTTTTTGCCGATAACAAGGTTGTAAAGTCTTTGACTAAAAATTTATAGTGTTACTTTGAATAAAGAAATCTTAAAAACTGGTGTACAGTGTTTTATAAATAATAATTTAGATACTGACATCATGTCAGTTTTGCTTCAAAAGAGTCGTTTTGATGCAATTTCCTCAAAAGAACTTGTACAACAGATCGAAAGTAAAAAAAAATGTGTTGACAAGCTTCCAACCTGGTTTGGAACTGCAGAAATATACTACCCTCCAAAGTTAAATATTGAACAATCTTCATCTGAAAAAACAGCTATTTACAAGGCAGGTTTAATTAGTGGTAAATCTCTTTTGGATGTTACCGGTGGGTTTGGTGTGGACAGTTATTTTTTTAGTCAAAGGATACCCCAAGTCATACTGTGTGAAATTAGTCGAGAATTATCAGAAATTACTGCTCATAATTTAAACATACTTCAGGCAAAGGGTCTTAAAGTTATAAATGCTGATGGAATAGAATATTTAAAAAAGTCTGATAGGAAATTTGATTGGATATACATAGACCCCTCAAGAAGAGATGAAACTAAAGGCAAAGTATTTAAATTATCGGATTGCACCCCGGACATTACGAAATATTTAGATCACCTGAAGGATAAATCAAAAGTTACTCTCCTAAAGACCTCCCCCATATTGGATATTACGATTGGAATCAAAGAATTAAAAAGTGTTGCGGAGATTCATATAATTGCTGTGAATAATGATGTTAAGGAGCTGCTATGGATCATTAGGAACGACAATCCGCCAGACCCTTTAATAAAAACGATCAATATCAAAAATAAACAGGATGAGGTTTTTACTTTTAAGCGCTCAATTGAAAGTATAAGTAAATCTTCGTTCTCCAAGCCTCTCTACTTCTTGTATGAGCCAAACGCAGCTATTCTAAAAGCCGGGGCTTTTAAAACCATCGGAAATGAATTCCATTTAAAAAAGCTACACGAGCATACGCATTTATACA
>NZ_JBATGR010000250.1:0-10519 GCF_049665975.1 Eudoraea sp. | reverse complement strand
GTGATTAATATCCTCTTTTTTCGAGGCAAATAATCATATAATAGAGTAATACTCTTACCCTAAATATAAAACGGATAATTCCTGTTTTTCGTATTAGTGGGCTTCAAGCCAATTTTCCCCAATACCCACTTCTACATCTAAGGGTACAAGTAGTTCATAAGCGTTTTCCATTTCGGTTCTGATCATAACCTGGACATCTTCCAGTTCTGGTTTAAATACGTCAAATACCAGTTCGTCATGAACCTGGAGAAGCATCTTAGTTTTAAAATTACCTTCCTTAAGCTTTGTATGGATATTGACCATTGCTATTTTTATAATGTCAGCTGCGCTACCCTGTATGGGTGCATTCACGGCGTTCCTTTCAGCAGCGCCCCGGACAACAGCATTTCTTCCATTAATATCTTTTAAATAACGTCTTCTGCCCAACACTGTTTGTACATACCCATGCTCCCTTGCAAAATCTATTTGATCGCTAATATAATTTCGCAGTTTTGGATACGTCTTGTAGTATGTATCAATTAATTCCTTAGCCTCAGTCCGCGATAGTTCTGTTTGATTGCTCAATCCAAAAGCCGATACTCCGTATATTATACCAAAATTCACAGTTTTCGCATTGCCTCGTTGTTCTCTGGTGACTTCATCTAACGGAACGTTAAAAACTTTTGAAGCCGTTGAAGCGTGAATGTCTTCCCCATTTTTAAATGCTTCAATCATTGTTGTTTCTTCACTTAGAGACGCAATTATTCTCAGCTCTATTTGGGAATAATCAGCTGCCAAAAGGATATAATTATCGTCTCTTGGAATAAAAGCTTTGCGCACCTGCCTGCCACGTTCAGTGCGTATTGGTATGTTTTGAAGGTTAGGATTATTGCTGCTCAACCTTCCTGTGGCAGCTACTGTTTGCATATAATCTGTATGAACTCTGCCAGTACTTTCTTCAACCTGTTCTGGTAATGCATCAATATAGGTGCTCTTTAACTTGGCCAGTCCTCTGTAGTTAAGAACATCTTTAATTATTTGGTGGTCTTTGGCCAGATAAGAAAGCACATCCTCCGATGTGGAATACTGGCCAGTTTTTGTTTTTTTAGGCTTGTCTACCAGTTTTAGCTTATTAAACAAAATATCACCTAATTGCTTTGGAGATGCAATATTAAATTCTTCACCAGCCTCTTTGTAGATCTTGACTTCCAGGTTTTTTATATCATTTTCCAAATCTTTTGAAAGCGAATGAAGAAATTCCTTATCAAGGTTTATACCCTCCAATTCCATATCTGCCAGAACATTCACTAAAGGAATCTCAATATTTTTGAAAAGGCCTTCCGTATTCGCTTCCTTAAGTTCCTTGGCAAATTGCTTTGCCAACTGAAATGTTATATCAGCATCCTCTACAGCGTATTCCGTTTGTCTTTCTAAACTAACCTCGCGCATGCTCAATTGGTTTTTACCTTTTTTCCCTATCAGCTCGGTTATAGATACCGGGGTATAGTTCAGGTAAGTTTCTGCTAACACATCCATATTGTGACGCATATCTGGATTTATCAGGTAATGCGCTAACATGGTATCAAATAAACTTCCTTTTACCGAAACATTATATTTGTGAAGTACTTTAATATCGTATTTTAAATTCTGTCCAATTTTCTCTATGTGTTCAGCTTCGAAAAAAGGGCGGAGTTGTTCAATTAAATCCTGAGCATTTTCTCGTTCTTCAGGAAAAGGGACATAAAAACCTTTGCCGGTTTCCCAGGAGAAGGCAATTCCAACCAGCTCGGCTACTAGAGGATTTAAAGAAGTTGTTTCCGTATCAAAACAAACTGCAGATTGTTTCATTAAATTTTGAAGAAATAACTTCATACCCATTCCTGGTGATACACTCTGATAAACATGAGATACATCCTTAATTGTTTTTCTACTGGAAAATTCTTTTAAAGTGGCAGGAGAATCACCATCACTTCCAAATAGCGAAAACTGACCACTTCCGGCGGCCTGGGGCTCTTTTTTTTGTTTTGGTTTCTCATTGTTGATTTTTTCATCAGTAATTTCAGATTCCTCTGAGAAAATTCTTAAGAATTGTTCTTTTAGTCTTCTAAATTCTAATTCCTCAAATATTTTCTGTACATCTTCACTATTGGGTTCAGAGAGTTCGTAATCTTTCGCATCAAAAGTAACGTCACAAGTCACACAAATGGTTGCTAACTTTCTTGAGAGTCGGCCCAACTCGGCATTTTCCTCCACCTTCTCTTTCATTTTACCTTTGAGTTTATCCGTATTCGCAAGCAGCCCTTCAAGGGTTCCAAATTCGGCAATAAATTTTTTGGCGGTTTTATCGCCAACTCCGGGAAGTCCGGGAATATTATCACTGGCATCCCCCATCATTCCCAAATAGTCAATTACCTGTTCGGGGCGTTCTACTCCAAATCGATTTTGTATTTCCGGGATTCCCCAAATTTCAATTCCATTGCCCATTCGGGAGGGGCGGTACATAAAAATATTTTCTGACACCAATTGCCCGAAATCCTTGTCGGGTGTTACCATAAATACTTTGTATCCTTCTTTCTCTGCCTGCTTGGCTAATGTGCCAATAATGTCATCTGCTTCCAAACCAGACACCTCCACGCAGGGAATATGCATGGCTTTCAGAATATCCTGAATTATGGGAACAGCCACTCTTATGGCGTCCGGGGTCTCAAGCCGGTTTGCCTTATAATCTGCAAATAACTCCGTACGCTCCGCACTGCCGTCCTTATCGAAACAGACAGCAAGATGGTCTGGCTTTTCTCGCTTAATAACATCAAACAAGGAATTTATAAACCCCATAATAGCCGAGGTGTCCATTCCTTTAGAATTAATCCTGGGGTTTTTAATCAGGGCATAATACCCCCTGAATATCAATGCATATGCATCCAATAAAAAAAGTCGCTTCTGGTCTGCCATTTTTAGTGTTCTTGTAGAATTTCAAAACTACAAAGTTTAAGTGCTTTAGTAAAGTATTTAAGTGCTTATATAGCTGCTTGCTTTATTATTAACATGTCCTTTTTCTGAATATACCCTGTAGCTAAAGCCTGGCTGTATGCAATACCCACCGGTTTCTCCGTTTTTATTGATAGCAATAAAGCCAATTTGGAAATCCAGTTTCTCTTTATTTTTGGATATGATGCGTTTAACCCCTTCTTCACAAGCCTGTTGGGGTGTTTTACCCTGCCTCATCAATTCAACTATAAGAAAACTCCCTACAGTACGAACAACTTCTTCACCTACTCCTGTTGCTGTTGCTCCACCAACTTCATTATCAATAAAGAGTCCAGCTCCAATAATTGGAGAGTCGCCCACCCGCCCCGCTATTTTATAGGCCATCCCGCTTGTGGTGCAAGCACCTGCGATATCTCCTTTTCTATCAATTGCAAGCATCCCAATGGTGTCGTGATTTTCTATATTTATAATGGGTTTGTATTTTGAAGTTTTCTTCCATTCTATCCATTCTGCCTTCGATTTCTCAGAAAGTAAGTTTTCTTTTTTAAAACCCTTTTCGTAAGCAAACAATTCGGCCCCTTTCCCTGCAAGCATTACATGAGGCGTATCCTCCATTACCTTTCTTGCAACCGAAATGGGATGGACTATATTTTGAAGGCATACAACTGCTCCACAGTTACTGTCTTTGTCCATTATACAGGCATCCAGAGTAACATTGCCTTCACGGTCCGGTCTGCCGCCCTTACCTACAGATTGATTATTTATATCTGCTTCTTCAATCATTACGCCTTGTTCAACGGCATCTAAAGCGGTACCGGTTTCACTGAGCACCTGCCATGCTTTATTTGTTGCATTGGGCACATCCCAAGTTGCAATTACAATAGGTTTTAGTATTTCATTAACCAATGGATGTTTTTTATCAGTTTCACAGGCTGATAATATGGAAGCAGAGAAGATGCCTGCTGTACTTAAGGAAGAATTTTTTAAAAATTTTCTGCGTTTCATCTGGCCGGGTTGCTTATTTTTATATGCCTAAATATATGAAATGATCGTAGAAATATGCGCTAATTCTTATCAATCTGCTGTTAATGCGGAGGAAGCAGGAGCAGACAGAATTGAGCTCTGTGCCGAATTAGCGGTAGGAGGTATAACACCGTCATTTGGTCTGATAAAGAAGGTGTCTGAAAAACTTAGTATTCCCATTCATGTATTGATTAGACCACGAAGTGGAGATTTCACTTATTCCAGGGAGGAATTTGAGATCATGAAAACAAATATTGTACTCTGCGCAGATCTCGGTGTTTCTGGAATTGTTTCGGGAGTTTTGCAATCTGATGGCACACTGGATAAAACACGAACCAGGGAATTAATTTCTGCAGGCGGAGAGTTGAAATTTACATTTCACCGGGCATTTGACTGGGTAACTGATCCAATAGAAACACTGGGGGAGCTTGAGGATTTGGGAGTAGACTGTATATTGACATCCGGAGGAAGACAATCAGCAGAAGCCGCCATAAATCAGTTGGACTTGTGGAGAGAGAATGCGACAAAATGCGTTATTATGCCTGGCGGAGGAATACGAGTACACAACGCATTGCTTTTTAAGAATAAAGGATTTGAAGCCATTCACCTTTCGGGATTAAACTTTAGCAAAACACTTGATAAAAAGCCCGAACTTTCAATGAATAATGCCGCTTATCTGAGAGATGATGAAATAGCCCTTACGGATCCCGAGATTGTTCGTGCAGTAGTTCAAAGCGTTAAATAAAGGGAAAGTTATAAAGCGATACTCTTTTAAAGAAATATATTTGTAAAAAAAACATATGCTACGCTGGATTGTTTTTGTAATAATTTATTTTATTTTGGGCTTCTACACCTTACAAGCCTTAAAGACCGCAACCAGGTTTCCATGGGTTTACTATGTTTTTATTGCCATGTCGTTAATAGTTCTGGGGAACTTTATTTTTCAATTTACCTGGGGTGAAACCGCCGGCCGGGTTTTAAGCAGGCCTAAAAGTTATGCTTTTGGGTTTTTGGTAGCCATCCTTACTTTCAAAATTATTACAATTATATTTCTTTTTTCTGAAGATATTTTCAGATTTATTACAGCCGGGTATCAGAAATTTTTTGGCACAGCCAGGGAGTTCAGCTTGCCGGAAAGAAGGAGGTTTTTAAGTTTAATTGCCATGGGTATCGCAGCAATTCCTTTTGGGGCATTACTATACGGTATGGTTAGAGGAAAATACAATTTTAAGGTATTGAAATACAAAATGGAATATGAAGATCTACCCCCAGCTTTTGATGGATATCAGATTACCCAAATTTCGGATATTCACAGCGGAAGTTTTGATAATAGAGGAAAAATTGAATATGCAGTTGATTTGATTAATAAGCAAAAGAGTGATGTTATTTTTTTTACCGGAGACATGGTAAATAATAAGGCGGAGGAAATGAAACCATGGGCTGAATTGTTTTCAAGCCTTAGTGCCGTAGACGGAATATATTCAATTCTTGGGAACCATGATTATGGCGATTATGTAATTTGGGAAACCGAAGAGGAAAAGATTAAAAATTTGGATGAGCTTAAGCAAATGCAAAAGGAAATGGGTTTTGATCTCTTGCTGAATGAGAGCAGATATCTGGTAAAAGAGGAAGATAAATTGGCTTTAATTGGTGTAGAAAATTGGGGAAGAGGAGGTTTCAGAAAGTCGGGTGACTTAAAAAAGGCAGCCTCCCAAATTGGCAAGGATGATTTTAAAATCCTATTGAGCCATGATCCATCGCATTGGGAGGATGTAGTTTTAAAAGATAAGTATCACTATCATCTAACGCTTAGTGGTCATACTCATGGGATGCAGTTCGGGATTGAAATTCCCGGATGGGTTAAATGGAGCCCGGTCAAATGGAGGTATAAATATTGGGCCGGTATTTATGAAGAATTGGGAGAATTTATAAATGTAAACCGCGGATTTGGATTTTTAGGCTATCCGGGAAGGGTTGGTATATGGCCGGAAATCACTGTTATTACTCTAAAAAAGAAAGATTTAACTTGAATTTAACTTTCAACTTATGCCCAAAATTAAGGGCATACCGGATTTTTTAACATTTTTTCATACATTTGATCTATAACCCAATGTATATTATATGTCCAAATTTGGTGAACTTATAGATTTAAATATCCCTGTGTTACTTGATTTCTATGCAGAGTGGAACGAGCAATCTACTTCAATGCACCCTGTTCTCAGGGATGTTGCAGCAGCATTAGGAGATAAAGGAAAGGTTATAAAAATAGATGTAGATAAGAACAAGGAACTATCACAAGCACTTAGAATTAAAGGCTTGCCAACTCTTATGATTTATAAAATGGGGGAAATGGTTTGGAGACAAAGTGGTGAGCAAGATGCAAATACTCTTATTGGAATACTTAACGAATACCTATAAATAATAACTGAGTATTTATATCAATAGCTTTATAAGTACAGATTTAGTTGTCAGTTGTTAACCCTATCCAATACTTTTCCGGAATCAAACTCAGTCGTCTGAAAATGAATCTTGTTCAACTTTCAAAGTATCTCTCATATCCGGATTCGATTGCTCCATTAAAGGGGGCTCTTCCAGTACTTCATCTTTATAAAAATGACTGAAGCGGTCTATATGTTCATTAAAAATTAAGGTTTCTTTTTCTGCCATCTCCCGGTCATTATTCTCGATAAGAATATCAATGTTTCTTCTGTATGCTTCCATATCGCCAATAATGTCTTCAATATTATCATATTGTTCATCTAAGGGAATACTCGAATAATAGTCTAAACGATCCTGATAAATATTCCTTAATTTGTAGAATAAATCTCGGGCTTTCTGAGTTTCTCCCACCTTATAATAACCATCCACAAAAGGTTCGACAAAAGCATAAAACCCATAGTATTCTAAAGGCAAATTTGTCATGGCAATGTTAATCACATCTTTTGCTTTGTCTATTTCGTTTTCATTTAGCAGGGCTTCTGTCAATCGCGCAAGATTGCCGCGGAAAGATAAACCTTGTGTTCTGGTTTGAGTATCATGATAAATATCTGAACTTCCTGAATTGCCCCAATCCCATCCTTTTACGATATTGTACATAAGTTCTGTATCTATTCGACCCATCTCAAAGGAATTTTGATTTTTTGTTTGGATAGGTACCAACTTATAGGCTAATCCCTCCAGTTGTAAATACTCTTTCATCCAGATGTATTCTGCTTTGTCAAAACTGCCGCCAGAAAAATAGATTGGCCGTTTCCAATCATTATTTGCAATGATATCCAACATCATAATTCTGTTTTTCGGCAACGCGCTTTTCGGTAGGTCAATATCAATATAATCAACAATTAATGCCGAATCTTTTTCTTTAACTAAGCCGCTTTCAAGTACATTTTTCTTGTTAACGGGGACTCTTATTTTGTTAGTTGGATAATATACAAGGTCTAATGTGCTCTCAGAATATTCACTTAGATCTGCGCCCTGTTTTTCAAGAATATATTTGAATTTTGTCTGAGGTTTATTGCTTCCCACCCAATTCATAAAATCTTTAATGTTCCATCGTTTTTCAGCCAAACCAGGAAGGCCCTGATAATAAATGACATCCCTATTGCCATATCTATACAGATCATGCGTCAGTTGGGAGGGTATGGCTTCACTTTTATAAGCCTTTCGTTTCATTTGATCCACATACCAGTCTGTAGCAAAAAGGCTGGTACAAATTATACGTATATCGGTACGGTATTCCTCAATTTCCTGAACATACCAAAGAGGAAAAGTATCATTGTCTCCAATTGTGAATAGCATGGAACCTGCATCTTCCTGACAGGAATCAAGATAAGCCTTCGCACTTGTTCGAGCCGTAAAGCGGTTAGAACGGTCGTGATCATCCCAATTCTGAAAGGCCATAACGCCAGGGACAGTCAAAAGACATATCACAATAACTACCGGCGCAAGCACCTTTGGGGTTATCAACTTTTTAAATTCTTCATATAGACCATAAACACCTAAACCTATCCATAAAGCGAAAATATAAAAAGAACCTACAAGCGAATAATCCCGTTCACGTGGTTGAAAAATATAGGGATTTGTATAGAATTGAATTGCAATCCCGGTAAAAATAAAAAACACAAAAAGAGCCCAAAATTGCTTTGGATTTTTAGTGAGTTGAAAAACCAAACCTATAATCCCCAGAATTAAAGGCAAAAAGAAATAGGTATTTCGACCTTTATTTTCCAATATCTCTTTTGGGAGATTTTCCTGACTCCCTAAACGCAGGCTGTCTATAAACCCAATCCCGCTTAGCCATTCGCCATTACCATTATAGCGACCTTGTACATCATTCTGCTTTCCAACAAAGTTCCACATAAAATAACGCCAGTACATATAGCCAAATTGAAACTGAAACATATATTTCACGTTCTGCCACACGCTTGGTGGTTCTACTTCCAAATACTCTCCAAATTGCCGTAAAAAACCAATGTATTGTTCTTCATCTATTTCGCCATTGGCTAGACCAGATTTAACCTGGGCAACCGCCTTGCGTAACTCTTCATTAGAGGTCTTCATCTTAAAGTTCAAAGGACCGAAATATTTCATGTAGTTTTCAGCATTCTGATCGCTCCACATTCGCGGTAAAATACCCCTGTGATCTTCGTTAGGACCCTGCATCGCATTCTTGTATTTATTTACAATAATGTATTTACCCAGCTCTTTATCTTTTTCATATTTGGGTTTATCATCCTTCTCAGGACCTGCCGGCGCAAACGTATCGGAATAATAAGTGCCATAAATTGGGCTATCTACCTGTGGGTATTGTTCTCTATTATAATAGGCGAGTAATGAACGGGCATCCGACGGATTATTTTCGTTGACAACCACATTGGCATTCGCTCTGATAGGTAACATTAACCAGGAAGAAAAACCAAGGAATAAATACATGGCACATAGCACAAAGGTATTGGCTATCCTGAAATTATTTTTTCTCGTATATCGCAATCCAAAGTAAAAGGCACCAATAAAAATAAGAAGCATAATCACGGTACCCGAATTAAAGGGCAGACCAATGCTATTGATAAAGAAGACTTCGCTCCAGCCAAATAATTTTAAAACATAGGTCAATGAAAATTTATAAACCAACAATAAAATGGCAATAACAATGATATTAGCTAAAAGAAAATTCTTAATGGTAGTGGTCTTATATTTTTTGAAATAGTATAACAAACCAATGGTGGGTATGGCCAAAAAGCCCATAAATTGAATTCCAAAAGTAAGCCCTACTACGAAGGAGATGAGGATTAGCCAGCGATTTCCTCTGTGGTCCTCCAGGTCATCAGTCCATTTTAACCCCATCCAAAATAGCAATGCCATAATAAAACTAGCCATTGCATATACTTCAGTTTCTACGGCATTAAACCAAAAACTATCTGAAAAAGTAAACGCCAAAGCACCAACTAAGCCACTGCCCAAAACCGCTATTGCATTGCTGTTTGTAAACTTTTCTTTAGTGGATATCAGCTTACGTGTAAGATTGGTTATGGTCCAGAACATAAACAATATGGTAAAAGCACTGGAAACCCCGGAAACATAATTTACCATTCGTGCAACCTGGTCTGGTTCTAAAGCAAACATGGCAAAAAAAGCGCCAATCATTTGAAGCAATGGTGCTCCTGGTGGGTGAGCTACCTGTAATTTTGCGGAGGTTGTAATATATTCTCCGGCATCCCAAAAACTGCTCGTAGGCTCTACCGTAAAAGTGTAAATGATAAGTGCTATAAAAAAAACGACCCATCCAAGGATGGTGTCCCATTTCTCGAAGTTCTTTGAAAACATGTATATTGAAGTTTACCAGTCTCGGCGAATTTACTAATTAAAATAGATATGGGCTTATAATTTTGTCAAACCTTTAACAGGAGGCTGCGGTTGTTTTTTTTGATCGATTGTATCCAAAATATTTGTGCAAATAAAAGTTTGTCTTAAATTTGCAGGCTCTTAAGCATTAATGGCCTATGGTGTAATTGGCAACACAGCTGGTTTTGGTCCAGTCGTTCTAGGTTCGAGTCCTAGTAGGCCAACGAAAATTGTATACCCATCCCAATGCTTCTTTAGTGTTGGGATTCTTAATTTTAGTTTATTAGTCTAAGTCCTCAGGAATTTGAGGCTCATCTTGAATTTTCAGATCATTTTGTTTTCGTAGTTCGTCTGCTTCCATTAATTCATCTATTTCATCGTCTACCAGGTCCAATATGGTGCTCATTTTTTTCTTATTCTTAATCATAGCCCATGTCATGATAAGACTTGTGCCTATAATCACAAAAAGCAGAATCCCCGGTTCAAATGTAGCTACCTGTACTTCTGAAGGAATTGCATAAAACAGTAGTATTGTAATGAGGCCCCTTGGAGCAATAAATAGTTGTGGCAGTATATCGCTGCCTATAAAAGTTCTTAAGATTACAAATCTAATAGCGTAGATGGAAAGAATAATAAGGACACTTACCAGGGCTACCTGAAAGTTAAATAAAGATGCAATGGCTATGGT
>NZ_JBATGR010000249.1:0-4792 GCF_049665975.1 Eudoraea sp. | reverse complement strand
GTAAGGGGCTGATACTGATGGTAACAGGAACCATCTTCAAATTGGGTAGAGGCAATATCATAAATTCGTTCGCGCGCTCTTTCAGGAATTTGATGTACAAATCCGATAAGATCCTGATTCGAATCCCGAAACCCCATGCCGCGGCCAATTCCAGACTCAAAGAAGGATGCGGAGCGAGACATATTAAAAGTTACCATGCACTGGTATTGATTCCAGATATTAACCATCCTGTCTAAACGGGGGTCTTCAGACTCAATAGAGATCTTCCCCAAAAGATTATCCCAATATGTTCTTAGCTCTTCAAGGGCTTTATTTACTTTTTCTGATGTATCATAAGCCGAGATCATGTCCTGGGCAGGTTGTTTATTAATGACCGACTTACTTTCCCATTTATTGTCTTTCTCTACCTCCACATAACCCAGCATAAAAATCAATTCTTTTGCTTCTCCAGGCTTAAGCTCTATTTCAAGGTAATGTGATGCAATTGGAGACCAGCCGTGGGCAATAGAGTTTTTTGAATGTCCTGAACCCACCACATCCGGGGAATCTAAATCATTGTACAGACCAATAAAGGTTTCCCTGTCTGTATCATAGCCATCAATAGGGCTGTTTACCGAATAAAAGGCATAATGATTCCGGCGTTCCTTAAATTCTGTCTTGTGGTAAATTACGGAGTCTTTTACTTCAACTTCACCCGTGGAAAAGTTTCGCTGAAAATTGGTCATGTCGTCCTCAGCATTCCACAGGCACCATTCAATAAAAGAAAACAATTTTATTTTTTTAGTGTCGGAGGAAGCATTCTTTAAGCTTACTTTCTGAATTTCCCCCAAGAAACCCAGAGGGATAAATTGCAGTACTTCTACCTCCAGTTTATTTTTAGCAGCCTTAAACTTGGTATAACTCATGCCATGGCGGCATTCATAATGGTCCAGTTCTGTTTTAACCGGTTTCCAGCCGGGAGACCAGGTAGTATCTCCATCATTGACATAAAAATATTTACCACCGTTATCTATAGGAATATTGTTATATCTATAACGGGTTAACCTTCGGAATTTTGCATCTTTATAAAAAGTATACCCTCCCCCGGTATTGGAGGTAAGTGAGAAGAAATCCTCATTGCCAAGGTAATTTATCCAGGGATATGGGGTTTTGGGATTTGTAATTACATATTCCCTGTTTTCGTCATCAAAATAGCCGTATTTCATAGTGGTTTGGTTTAATCTTTGGCCCTGGAAATGCGTTTTTTTATCAGAGCTGAATACAGATTAAAAGTAATCAAATGTTCTTAGAAATTTTGAGCAAATTTTAGCTTTTCCTAGGCCAAAAGTGTCTTGAAAAAGGTTCTTAGGGTAAGCGCTACCAGAATTAAATATACAAGCCAACTCAACTTCTTTAATTCGTATAGCAGGGTTTTGTGACTTAATATATTTTATGCATTGTAGACTGTAGTTTTTCTATTTTATAATGTTTTAAAACTCTCAATGCTTTCAGCGTATTCCACCTGCCTGGTTTCCCAGCTTTTTCCATTTCAAAATGAGTCTGTCCGGGATGTTTGGCTTGTGAATTCCAGCTTGAGTACTTATTTCGCTTTTTTTCTAATTCCCGTATTGCTAGTTCCATCCTTTTGTCCCACTTGCATTTAGCATATTGAAAATAGTCCAATGCACGTAGGATGTTGTATTTCCATCTACTTGGATAGGGCATTTTTAAGAATTCCTTATTTATGATTTTGCCTGTGTGGTCAGAGAGAAACAGCTGATGCAATAGGATAAATTCCTCAGCGCTCGCTTTGGCACTCTGAATTTCATTCATTCGATAAGTGTATCCTGACTTATGGAATTCATACAATCCTTCTAGTACTGAGATTGTCGTATGCAAAGAACTATGTGTAGCGCCACTCCTAGTTGTTCTACAATTGAAGCCACCATCTGGCATTATCTCACTCAGAATACTATCTACAACGGAATATAATTCGTGCTCTTCGGTCTTGAAGTATGAAGCGTAATTCAGAAACATTCCATTTACACAAACGTCACTAAATTTTGCTGTTGAAGGTCCCAAAGGAATTCCTCCGTCTTCAGACTTTCCTGAGGATAATACGAACTGAATAACCTCCTTTACAATATCGTTTTTGGGGCTAAGATTCAAGTTACGAAGGTCTAGTAATGTATAGTGTGTAGAAATCCATTTAGGTTGATAAAATTTCCTTCCCCAATGACCGTTTTGATTTCGTTTGGATAAAAATTGTTTTCCCCAACCTTCATTGGCTATCCTGTCCTGCAAATCCTTTCTGTCATCTCCTAACAAATCCCGGTGCACCTGATATTGTATTGAAACATCACCTTCAAGCAACCATTCTATGATTTGTTGTTCGTTCATTTTAATTACAACCAATGGTATTGTATAAGATACGTTTAATGCATTTTATTAATTGCTGGCATTAGTTTATTTCCATTGTTTGAAAAACACTTTTAGGAATATGCATAGTAACTAACATATGTGGTTCATCGACTACTTCTGCTATTTTTAAATCTCCAATAAGAGAGCATAACATATATGCTTCATCCCATGGCATTTCATAAGTTTCGGAAATATGTTCTACCATATATCTAGTTGCTTTTTTAGCCGCTTCATCAATGGTTATGCCAAATCCCGTGGTTGCATAATATTCTTCCGATTCATATTGAGGTTCTTTTATTGTTTTGCCTTTTAGGACTTTTAATCGGAATCGAATTCTCATATCACATTCTACAGCCGTTCCAACGACTTCACCAAGTCCTTGAACTGCATGTGTGTCGCCAATGGAAAATAAGGCCCCCTTTACAAAAATCGGGAAGTAAACAGTTACTCCTTTCACCAAATGCGGATCATCCATATTGCCGCCATTAGCACGTGGTGGGATGGTAGATAACATGGCTGTTGTATCAGGTGCGACGCCCATGACGCCAGCAAATGGTTTTAAAGAAATATGAACGTTTTTCGAAAAGCGTACAAGATTGTTCTTTTTATCCAATTCATAGGTTTTGAATAATTCTGATTCGTGCTCGCCGGCTAGAAATCCAAATCCGGGTTCCATAGCGGTCCATCCCCAATCACCAGGTTCTAAGTCAAGAAGTTCTACAGCCAAAACATCGCCCACTTCGGCTCCTTTCACATAAATAGGCCCGGTTAAAGTGTGAACCTTGTCCATATCCACATTTTTAATATCTTCTATGGTTGAGTTGATATTCAACTGCCCTCCGGTGGCTTCTTGGGTAAATGCTTCAATGATACTGCCATTAGTAACGGTTAATACTGGAGGAATTTCGCTGCTAAATTTATTGTGCGTCGTTTCGTTAGTAGTAATTGTGAAGTCCGGTTCAGGGATGTTTTCAAACGGGACCACAGTTGAATTATCCGTATTTAACTGGTTTTCTTTATCCACTTCTTTACAACTGAAAGTGATGATAAGAAATACAAAAAATAGTGTGCGTTTCATTTTTCCATAATTTAATTAATACCAACGTTTAGTATATGAGCCGTTTTAATGGCTTCTTATCATCTGCCAATTTTTTTCGGAGTTTTCTGAAAAGTGGAATCATATGATTTATTCTGTTTTGTAATGAAGGCCAACGTTCCGAGCATGAGGCTTAGCTCGGCTCGAACTTAATAATGTGCAGCTATGGCTTATTTCCAATGTTATACACAGGTTAATAATTAATTCTAAAATTATATTTACCATCTAGTTTCTCTCCATTCTTTTTGTTCTTCTTTAGAAAAGAATGTCCAAGCTACAATCCGACTAGATTTATTCCCACTTCCCATGGGAATCGTTTTGATCTGATTGGCCTCAATTTTTTCTAATAATTTATAAATTCCTTTTAGATTAGATTGTTTTGATACTAAAGTTGAAAACCAAAAGCAGTTTTTAGAGAATTTTTTACTTTCTTTTACCATATTATGAATAAACTTATATTCTCCGCCATCACATATAAGTTCATTACTAATTCCTGCAAAGTTAAGTGTTGGGTTTTTTTCTTTTTTTCCTGACAGATTCCTGACTTTTCTTCGTGTTCCTTTTTGAGCATCTTCTAAAGAAGAATGAAAAGGAGGATTACATATAGAGAAATCAATTTTATCTTCTCTACCTATTATCCCAAAAAAAACATCTTTCCGATTCTCTTGCAATCTACACTCAATCTTATCCTTAAGTGAAGAATTGGAATTGACAATATTTTTAGCTGATTCTATCGATTTGGGATCAATATCAGACCCAATAAAATTCCAACCATATTCTGTAACTCCAATTATAGGGTAAATACAACTAGCCCCCACACCAATATCAATGCAAGTAATTATATCGCCAATTGGTATTGTCCCAAAATTATTTTCGGCTAATATATCGGCAATTTGGTGAATGTAATCTGCTCTTCCCGGTATTGGAGGACATAAATTTCCATCAGGGAATTCCCAGTTTTTAATTCCGTAATAATGGTTTAGCAATGCTTTGTTTAATGTTTTTATCGCAACTGGATTTGAAAAATCGACTGAATCCTCCCCATATTTATTAGGCTCTATATAATTCAGTAATTCAGGATTAGAAGTTGTCAATGCATTTAAATCATATCTTTCTCGATTTTTATTTCGAGAATGTAGTCTTGTTTTTTTTTCTTGTCTTTTTTCTGATGACATGATTTATTATGATTTTTTAAATGGCTATTCGAAGCTTTTCACTCCATAAGCTCCTAAACATGTTCGTTAAGGCAGATGGTTTACAAAGTTAAAGTCACATGCTTTACACTAGATTTTGACT
>NZ_JBATGR010000248.1:0-5649 GCF_049665975.1 Eudoraea sp. | reverse complement strand
AAAAAAGTAAGTTTGAAAAAACTAATCAACTTCATCAAAACCTACGCAGAAAATTGCATGTACTCCTTTAATATGATGTTGATGCTTTAACTGCTACCTTTATACTTCAATGGCAAATAGACTACTTTTTTGGTTTTAAAAAAGTCCTCCATAAAGAATTCGGACATCTCAAATACTTGTACATTTCTATAATCTTTCAATTCTTCTGATAAGTCTCCCCCCTTTAAATAAAGGATTCCATTTTTAAGTTCATGCAAAGATTTTTTCTTAATACGACCCTGAACCCATCTAACAAAGGTAGGCATGGCTGCTACTGCCCTACTAACAATAAAATCGAAATGATCATGCACTTCCTCAACCCTTCTGTGATAGGTGGTAATATTTTTTAATTCGAGGCCTGCGACCACTTCTTCTACTACCTTTATTTTTTTGCCAATAGCGTCTACCAAAGTAAAATTGGCCTCAGGATATAATATAGCGAGAGGAATTCCCGGGAAACCACCTCCGGTACCAACATCCAGGACAGAGGCGCCATTTATAAATGGTTGAATTTTAGCTATCCCCAGAGAGTGAAGTACATGCCGGAGGTAGAGTTCCTCTATATCTTTTCTGGATACTACATTTATTTTTTTATTCCAGTCTTTATATAGGCCTTCAAGGCTCAAAAATTGCTCTTTCTGAATTTCGGATAAATTGGGAAAATATTTAAATATTATATCAGCTTGCATATGTACCTTTGTATTTTGCCAAAAATAATACATTCACCAATAACACCATTTTTAATTATCCTATATGAAGGGTATTAAAAAGGAAGATATTACGTTATATTTACATAAATGATTTCTGTATATGGATTCAACCACGATTAAATTTTCTCGAAAAGATTCGGCACAATTCTTTAAAACCCTGAATAAAAGAGTTAATGATTATTTCAAGGAAAATAAAATAAAGAAAACCGGAAACTGGCGGTTGTATTTCAAAACGGCTATAATGTTTGGTCTTTTTCTTGCTCCCTATTTTTTAATTTTGACTTTAAATTTACCTAATTGGGCCAATTTATTATTAACCATTACCATGGGAGTTGGAATGGCAGGAGTTGGCATGAATGTCATGCACGATGGTAACCATGGATCCTACTCAACAAAAAAGTGGGTGAATAAATTAATGGGTAGTAGTATTTACATTCTAGCCGGAAATGTTTATAACTGGCAAGTTCAACATAATGTTTTACATCATACTTATACCAATATTCATACTCACGACGAAGATCTTGAAGCAGGAAGAATATTGCGTTTTTCCGAACATGCCAAATGGCACAAGTTTCATAAGTTTCAGCATTATTATTCCTTATTCCTTTATGGCTTGCTAACCTTTAATTGGGCCATAACGACCGATTTTATGCAAATGTACCGCTATACTAAACGTAAGCTGTCTTATGGTAAGTTTCCGAATCCTTTCCTGAACTGGAGTGTATTAGTGGCGACTAAATTGATTTATATAACGATATGGATAGTATTACCCATGCTGATTTTAGATATAGCATGGTGGAAAATTCTACTTGGCTTTTTTATTATGCACTATGTTGCAGGTGTAATACTTAGCGTTGTTTTTCAATTAGCGCATGTTGTGGATGAAGCAGAAACTCCTTTACCTGAAGAAGATGGTACCATGAAAAATACATGGGCTATTCATCAATTGCTAACAACTGTTAACTTTGGAACCAAAAACAAAATTGTAAATTGGTTTACTGGCGGATTAAATCATCAGGTAGAACATCATATCTTTCCGAATATCAGCCATATTCATTACACAAAAATCTCCAAAATTGTTAAACAGACCGCGAAGGAATTTAATTTACCCTATAACGAGTACAAAACTACAAGAAAAGCTCTAATTTCGCATTTCAAACACTTAAAAGAATTAGGCAAAAAGCCTAAATTACAGTACCAGTAAATTTATTGCAAGAATGAGCAACCTTTTATCCGATAGAATCAAAAACATGTCTACTTCGGCCACTTTAGCTATGGCCGCAAAAGCCAGGGAATTAAGAACTCAAGGAAAAGATATCATTGGGTTAAGTCTGGGGGAACCCGATTTCAACATTCCAGAGTTTATAAAGGATGCAGCAAAAAAAGCAATTGATGAGAATTATAGCAGCTACTCCCCGGTAGATGGATACGCAGATCTTAAACAGGCTATATCTAACAAATTTAAAAGGGATAATAATCTGGATTACGGGTTAAGCCAAATCGTTGTATCTACAGGGGCAAAACAATCTCTTGCTAACGTAGCAATGGTAATAATCAACAAAGGCGACGAAGTTATATTACCCGCTCCTTATTGGGTAAGCTACAGTGATATTGTGAAACTCGCAGAAGGTGTCCCGGTTGAGGTTCCAACCAATATAGAAACAGATTTTAAAATGACGCCGGAACAATTAGAGGCGGCTATTACTCCTAAAACAAAAATGATCTGGTTCAGTTCTCCCTGTAATCCAAGTGGCTCTGTTTATAATAAAGAAGAGTTGGAGGGTATTGCCGGAATATTAAAAAATTATCCGGGAATACTGGTTGTATCCGATGAGATTTACGAACATATTAATTTCAGGGGTAAACATGAAAGTATTGCTACAATTGATGGAATGTATGACAGAACCATTACGGTAAATGGGGTGTCTAAAGCCTTCGCAATGACTGGATGGAGAATTGGTTATATAGGAGCGCCAGAATGGGTCGCAAAGGCCTGTACCAAATTTCAGGGCCAGATTACCAGTGGTGCAAATGCTATTGCACAACGTGCTACCATTGAGGCCTTAAATGCACCTGTAAGTAAAATTCAATTCATGATTGATGAATTTCATAAAAGGAGAGATCTCTTGTTGCAGCTTTTAGGGGAAATAAATGGATTTAAATTAAATGTTCCGGAAGGTGCTTTTTATGTTTTTCCTGATATTTCAAGTTTCTTCGAAAAAACCCTGAACGGCTTTACAATCAATAACGCGTCTGATTTTGCTTTGTATTTGTTGGAAAACGCCAATGTAGCCACTGTTACCGGTGAGGCATTTGGCAACCCAAACTGCATACGAATCTCCTATGCTGCTTCCGAAAACGAATTAAGGGAAGCTGTAAAAAGAATAAAAGCTGTAGTCTAAATCCAAATTTAGTATTTATCTTATTTCTGAAATATCAAATCTTTTTCCAGAAATAGGGATTAAAAAGTATTAATACAGTAAATAATTCTAGCCTTCCAGCAAGCATAAGAAACCCACACCACCATTTACCCAAGGCCGGTAAATTATTATAATTGCTCACGGGATTCAGACTGCCAAATGCTGGTCCAACATTTCCAAGTGAGGATGCTGCACCACCAATTGCAGAAATAAAATCCAGACCTAATAGACTAAGTACAAGGGCTCCAATTATAAATAGTAACATGTAAAGGACAAAGAATGCAATAACGTTATAAACAATATGTTCGCTTACAGTCTTATTATTAAACCTTACAGGAATAATTGCATTTGGATGCAAGGTCCTTTTAAATTCTAAAAGCCCATTCTTAATAATTAGCAAATGCCTCATTACTTTAATACCACCTGCCGTAGATCCTGCTGAGCCACCCATAAACATCAGTCCAAAAAAGAAAACAGTTAAAAATGGTGTCCAGGCGGTAAAATCTGCTGTGACAAATCCGGTAGTTGTAATCACTGCAACTACCTGAAATAAAGCATGCCTGAAGGAACTCTCGGCTTCTCCAAATGCCATTGGATAATAGTCCGATACCTCAACATTAGCCATAAAATATACCACCACGGCAGTTACCAATGTGAAAATAAGTATAAAAATACCGTAGAATTTAAACTCTTCATCCCTCAGCACTCTTTGAATTTTCCCTTTAAACGCAAAATAGCTCAACACAAAATTACTGCCCGCAAGAAACATAAAGACAATGACAATATATTGAATAAGTGGTTGATTGCTCCAATACGCGAGACTGGCATTCTTAGTAGAAAATCCGCCCGTTGATAATGTAGCCATAGAGTGGTTTAGTGCATCAAAAAATGACATTCCGGCTACACTTAACAAAAGAGTTTCTGCGGCTGTATATCCAAAATAAATTAACCAAAGCCTTTTAGCCGTGTCGGTAATCCTTGGATGCAACTTATCGGCACTAGGTCCAGGCGCCTCAGCTGAAAATAATTGCATTCCCCCAATTCCCAATAAAGGAAGAATGGCAATGGCCAGAACAATAATACCCATGCCCCCAATCCAGTGAGTAAGACTCCGCCAAAACAGTATCCCCCTGGGAAGAGATTCAATATCGTCTAGAATTGAAGCACCTGTGGTAGTATATCCTGAAATAGTTTCGAAAAACGCATTTGTAATACTGGGAATGGCTCCGGAAAAAATATAGGGCATTACTCCAGAGGCAGACATCACAATCCAACCAAGGGTGACTATAATATAACCTTCTTTCTTCTTTACTTCTTTATCATGACCCCTTGTATAAAACATGGCCAGAATTCCCAATAATAAAGTGATTATTGCGGCCAGGGTAATATCTAGGGTAGCACCATCATTATAAACACCGCTGACCAAGGCAGCAATTAGCATGAAACCGCCATTAAATAATAACAGCAATCCCATAAGGTGAATTATTATTCTATAATTTAACCCTGCCATTATATAAAGAGCCTTTCAATTTTTGAAATGGAATCTGGCAGACAGCATACCACTACCCTATCGCCTTCCTCAATCCTAAAATCTCCCAGGGCAATATTTCCTTTACCATTTCTAACAATCCCACCAATAATAGCTGCTCTTGGGAATTCCAGTTCGCGTATAATTTCCCCATTTACCTTTGAGGTAGCTTTTACTTCAAATTCCAGGATTTCGGCATTTAAGTTATTTAATCGGGTAAGAGCAACAACCTCTCCTCTCCTTATATACCTAAAAATATTATTCGCAGCGAGTAATTTCTTATTAATTAAAGTATCAACACCATTGGACTGGGAAAGCTGTAATTAATCCATATTTTCCACTAGAGCGATAGTTTTTTTGATATTCTTGGATCTTGCCATCAGACAAGACATAATATTAGTTTCTGAATTTCCGGTAACGGCAATAAATGCATCCATAGATTCCAGACTTTCTTCCTCTAATAATTCCACATTCCTGCCGTCCCCATTTATTACCAGAGCATTAGGAAGACTGTCTGATATATCAAAAGCCTTCTCCTTGTTTTTCTCTATCAGCTTTACGTTAAATTTTTTAGAACAGAGATCTCGGGCAGCGTTAAACCCAACTTTACTACCTCCTAAAATCATTACATTTTTTATCTCTTCTTTCTTTTTACCCGTAAGTTTGTAAAGTTCATCTACTCCTTTTCTGTCAGTTACAAAATATACCTGATCATTCTCCTTAAATACCGTATCGCCTCTGGGCATTAATGTGTACTGGGTTCCAATCCTTTGCATAGCAATAGGCATGAAGTGCAATTCGGGAAATATGTGTGCTGCATCTTTTACCGTTTTGCCAATAAAAGGCGCACCCTTTGGTAAGACAACACCAACCATTATCAAAGCACCTTCTTCAAATTCATAAGTATCAAAAAAAGCAGACTTATTAAGTAAAAGCTGTATTTCAGTGGCAG
>NZ_JBATGR010000247.1:0-3189 GCF_049665975.1 Eudoraea sp. | reverse complement strand
GCACTATTTTGCAGATGGAAAAGGATTCGTTACACGTATCAATCAGATCTTAAAGGCTCAAAAAGTAGTCCTTTCTGATGAACTGGAAATGAAAGATGGCCGCATTTTAGAGCGAGACTATATCCCAATTTTCAGTGATGGTATTTACAAGGGGCATTTGTGGACCTATAATGATGTTACGATCAGGAAGAATTACAAGAAAAATCTTGAGATTCAAAAGGAGAAATATTGGAGCATTATCGCCAATATGAACCTTGGGCTAATAGAGGTTGACAATGCAGATGAAATTCAATTAGTGAATCAGAGTTTTTGCAATATGAGCGGGTATTCTGAGCAGGAATTAATTGGAAAAAAGGCAAGTGATACCCTTAAGCTGACCGAAAAGAATATAATCGTTGAAAAAGGAAAAGAACGGCTAAGGGGAAAATCGGATTCCTATGAGATACAGGTGTATACCAAATCTAATGAACTGCGCTACTGGCTTATCAGTGGTGCGCCCCGATATGATGAAACGGGGAAGGTGGTAGGTTCCATTGGGATTCACCTGGACATAACAGTACAGAAAAACCTGGAGCTACAGAAGGAAAAGCTGTTGCTAGAACTGGAAGCCAGTAATCAAGGACTTCAGGAATATGCGCATATTGTTTCTCATGACCTTAAATCGCCTTTGCGAAGCATCAGCACCTTGGCTACCTGGCTGCATGACGATTATAAAGAGATCATAGATGATACAGGTTTGTTCAACCTTCAAATGATGCAGGAAAAAGTGGAGGGGATGGATAAGCTCATTGATGGAATATTAAAATATTCAAGTATTAAAAGTGAACGTCTCGAAACAGCTTCCGTAGACTTAAATCAGGTGGTGAATGATATACGGGAGATCATTTATACTCCAAAACATGTTAATGTCATCATCATGACGCCCCTTCCCACACTACAGGCGGATGCTACCAAAATGCATCAGCTTTTTCAAAACCTGATCAGCAATGCTGTTACCAATATTGATAAGGAAGAGGGCCTGGTAGTTATTGATGTAAAGGAAAATAAGACCCACTGGGAATTCTGTATTAAAGATAATGGCATTGGAATACCTAAAGAGTACCATAAAAAAATCTTTCAAATATTCCAGTCAATAGGAACGAAAGAAAGATCAACGGGTATCGGACTGTCTATCGTTAAAAAGATAGTAGATTTGTATGAAGGTAAGATTTGGTTAGACAGCAATGTGGGGGAGGGAACCACATTTTATTTCACCTTAAAGAAATGAGCATGGAAACCCCTAATCTTGAATATATAAAGCAATTGGCGGGCGACGATGTTGCATTTGAGCAAAAATTCATTGCCATTCTGAAGGACGAGTTCCCGGTTGAGAAAAAGGAATACGCCAAAACCCTCCAAGAAGGAAAAACAAAGGAAACAGCATTGATAGTCCATAAATTAAAACATAAATTAAACATCCTGGGACTGGAAAATGCCTATCGTCTTGCTGTTACCTACGAAGAGGAACTAAAAATGGAGAATACTGCGCTAAAAGAAGAATTTTCAAGTATTTTAGAGACCATAGAATCCTATTTAAAGACTATTTGAGACCATGAATTGTATAATCATAGATGATGAAGCAACTGCAAGAGCAATTGTAGCCCAATTGTGCACTTCCATTCCTGAGCTGGATGTCATTGAAGAGTTTTCGAATGCTATAGATGCCATTAAATTCCTTAACCAGCAAACAGTAGACCTTATATTCCTGGATATTCATATGCCCGGGTTTACGGGATTTGATTTTGTGCAAACCCTTAAAGATCCACCGAAGATTGTCCTTACCACCTCTGATACAAATTTTGCGATAGAGGCCTATGAATATGAAGCAATTGTGGATTATCTGGTTAAACCAATCACGCAAGAGCGGTTCACAAAGTCCATACAGAAAGTAAAGAATACCATCGCTCAGCAACCCTCCGAAACCAAGGGCGAGGGTAGCGCAAGCTCAGTAGGGGAAGAATTGTACATCAATATAGACCGGAGACTTATCAAACTGACCTTTGATGAGATTTTATTAATAGAAGCTAAAGGCGATTATATAGATATAAAGACTAACAAAGAGACACATAGGGTACACAACACCTTGAAAAAGATCAAAGAAAAACTCCCTGAAGAGCTTTTTCTGCAGATACACAGATCGTATATCATCAACTTTACGAAGATCATTGATATAGAAGACAACAGTGTGCTGATTGAAAAAAGCGTAATTCCCATAAGCCGGTCTAACCGCCCGGAACTCATGCGGAGGCTAAATTTGCTCTAACCGCTACAGCTTGGCTAACATCTTTTTATAGAATAGTGGGGTTTTTGTAAAATTCCACTTCAACCTACCCCCTATTTCCGTAAAGTTGAATCCGGTGGCCGTTGCGGAAGCAATGTTACTGTATTTCCCATAAATACTACCTATCACTCTTTTGGAGATCTGTTGATTAAGCCCTGCTTCCAACCTGAAAACCACTGACTGCGGGTCGTCCTCTACCTTTTGCAAACCTGTAGCACAGTTTAGAAGATAAGTGCTCTTTTCTGAAAAAGAGCCTCTTAGATCAGCAAAAACTTCAATGGCCTGATATTGATCCGGGCTAAAATAAATATCAGGTACCTGCTCTGCGAAGGACATGTACTGGTAGTTGACACCAACCTTAAAGGCTGGCTTTTTAAATACATTGTAATAAAGGGAGGTAAAAACAAGATTCCGGTTGTTGTCATCGGACTGCCTGGTATGCATGATTTGTGTATACCATCCAAGATTAAAGGTTGTATTGAGATTGTAATTTAAACCAAAATGGTTCATAACGATTTCGCGTTCAATTAGGTCGGCATTGAAATTCTGTACTTCCCTCTGATATCCTAGCTCTGCGTTTTGCAGTCGAAGAGGTTCTAATTGAAGTCGGAGATCCAAGATAGGTTGCGTATAGGTGCTGGTATCAAAACTGGCATTATTAAACCCCATTACCGCTTTCAAATTTGTTTTAGGGAGAAGTTTGTAGGTTGCCCCAGCCAATACAATATGAGAAAGAGCTTTTTTAGAAGTAATCGTATTTTCTGTAATCCTGTACTGATAAGTTACTGCAGCCCTGAACTTTGTTGAAAACGGAATCTCCCCGCTTAGCTGGCTCCCATATGCGATATTCTTTCCATTATCAAAAGTAT
>NZ_JBATGR010000246.1:0-4433 GCF_049665975.1 Eudoraea sp. | reverse complement strand
AGGTAGTTTTGATTTGACATTCAACGGTCCTTCTATTCGTGTTATAGGTAATTTTTAAACCCAAAGAGAAAATCTATTTGTAAATATCTTTCAGTTTAACTTTATCGCCATTAACTTTAGTTATTTCCAAATCGTAGCGGATGGTAATCGGGGTTCCCAGGGGTGCGTAATAATATATGATCCAGGCATCGGATTCCCTGGTGCCAATACATCCATTGGAACTGGCCTTACCCAGAGTTTTAGGATTAGTTGTTGGATGTATCATCTGGCCATTTCTAATGCCATTAATTTCAGTCTCAATCCACGGTATTTGCGGCATTAAGGTAGTTTTATTATCATCTCTCTTTGTTAGATAAAAGCGCTTTTGGTCTACAGGATTGTAAAATTTCGGATTTCTTTCCAAACGAATAATTTTCCCAATTCCAGTTAATGTTCTTAAGTCGGTAATTTTGTCGCCCATGGCCAAATATTTTTTCGTGTTTTTTCCTACTCTTACCGGAAAGGTAAATAGTGCTGTGGTATCCTGATAAATTCGCAGCTTAAACTCCGGGATATTTATATCGAGATACGTTTTTTTAAAGGAATCCTTGAGGGAGGCTGCCGACAAGGAATCGGGGATCAAAAGAGAATCCGATGATTTTAGAACTACCATTTTCCGCTGATCATAAACAAATGAATCACGCGCCATCATTCTATAATAATCCGTATTGGCCAGGGTGTCAATTATCCAGGGATTGGCATGTACCAAAAGGTGTTCTGATAAGGGGTAAGGAACCAAAGAATCATAGGCCATTACCAAAGAATCCATATAGTTAAAATATTGGCTTACAGCAATATCACGTGTCATATGGATCCAACTGCCCGTAATAAGTTTTTTTACAGAATCAGGAATAAGTTCCCTGGGCCCTACTTGCGTTTCTTTTGGTAGTTTATATGAATTGATAGGGGGTGTAAAAGAAGCACCAATTCCTAAAATAAGGATCCCAATAAAAAGTACAGGTTTTATAATCATTGGTCTTGCTGTTTTAGTTCAATTTCTTTTTGTCTTAGAGTTATCTGAGACATTGTAAAATTAATGCTCATATGAAGACAATACAATGAGTAAGATCAGTCCGTACATATGACTTTTATCATTTATAACCTTTGGTATTAAGGGTATATTTGGAGTAGATAGTACATAAGTTAAATAACCCATGAGTACGGTAAAACGAAGTTTGGGTGGAATAAAACAATTCTTTATAGAGATAGGGGAGTTGGCCTATTTTGCCGGCCGCTTTTTTAAGGAACTGTTCAGGCCTCCTTTTGAGTTTAAAGAGTTGCTTAGGCAGTGTTATCATATGGGTAACCGTTCTCTGGTATTAGTACTGGTTACAGGATTCATTATTGGATTAGTACTTACCTTACAATCCAGGCCTACGCTAATTGAGTTTGGTGCCGAATCCTGGATGCCAAATATGGTAGGGATTTCTATTGTTCGTGAACTGGGTCCTGTGATTACCGCGCTGGTTTGTGCAGGGAGAATTGCATCGGGTATCGGAGCCGAATTAGGTTCTATGCGTGTTACCGAACAAATAGACGCCATGGAAGTATCAGGTACAAATCCGTTTAAATATTTGGTTGTGACGCGAATCTTAGCAACTACTCTTATGCTGCCATTACTCATCATTATGGGAGACGCCATTGCATTATACGGATCTGCGCTGGTTGAAAATTTTAAGGGAAACGTCTCATTCGTGCTCTATTTTAATCGTGTTTTTGATGCATTGGATTATCGGGATTTGGTTCCTGCAACGATAAAATCTTTCTTTTTTGGTTTTGCAATTGGCCTGGTAGGCTGTTTTAAGGGCTACTACAGCAAAAAGGGTACGGCAGGGGTAGGTTTAGCGGCCAACACGGCAGTGGTTTTTACCTCCATGCTATTGTTTGTGATTGATTTTATAGCTGTATTTATTTCTGACATTTTTTACGACCTGTGATGATAGAAGAAAAAGAAAGTTTCAATAATACCGTGACCGGCGAAAGTGAAGTCATAATCCATATCAAAGATCTTTATAAGCGCTTTGGAAATAACCGGGTACTCAACGGTTTTAATATGAAATTGTACAAGGGGGAAAATTTAGTGGTTATGGGAAAATCGGGTTCCGGAAAATCTGTAATGATTAAATGCCTTGTGGGATTAATGCAACCCGATAGTGGTTATATATCGGTTATGGGAAATGAGATTAAATTATTGGATAGGGCAACCCTTGATATATTGCGATCAGAAATTGGATTTTTGTTTCAGGGCAGCGCTTTGTATGATTCTATGACAGTAAGGGAAAATTTAGAATTTCCTATGCGACGACACAAAGAGAAACTAGGTAACATCTCAGATACAACGCCTTTAGTACTTGAGGCTTTAGAGAGCGTAGGTCTGGCAGACGCTATAGATCTAATGCCGGAAGAACTTTCCGGTGGAATGAAAAGACGTGTGGCTTTGGCTCGTACCCTTATTCTCAGGCCAAAGATTATTTTGTACGATGAACCAACCAGTGGTTTGGATCCCATAACTTCGAAAGAAATTATTGAATTAATGCGAAGTATTCAAAAAAAGTATGGCACATCTTCTTTGATCATTACCCATGATGTGGACTGTGCACGTGTAATTTCAGAACGTATGATTCTACTTGTAGATGGTATTAATTATGCCGAAGGCACTTATGACGAACTTGTTAAATCTAAGGACCCTAAGGTAGAAGCATTTTTTAAAAAATAACGATATGGAAAAAACAAGCTTAGAAAAATTGAGACTTGGAATTTTTGTGATTCTGGGAACAGCATTGCTTGTAATTGCTGCCTATCTGATAGGAAACAGACAAAATATGTTTGGTAACACTTTTACGGTCCATGCCGTTTTTAAAAATGTAAATGGCCTGGAAAAGGGCAATAATGTGCGCTACTCAGGCATAGGCGTAGGTACTGTAAAAGATATAGTAATGGAAAATGATTCTACGATAAATGTAGTAATGAACATTCAGGAAAATATGATAAAACATATTAAAAATAACGCTATAGCTACAATAGGCTCTGATGGCTTAGTGGGAAGTATGATTGTAAATATTGTTCCCGGAAGTGGAATGGGAGCTATTATAAAATCGGGAGATGAAATTATTTCATATAGTCGTATTGGCGCAGAAGATATGATGAGTACCTTGAATGTAACTTCTGAAAATGCAGCACTACTAACTGCCGATTTACTAAAGGTTACTGCTGCGCTTACCAAAGGAGAAGGTACTTTGGGTCGCCTGCTTAATGATACCTTAATGGCTAAAAACCTTGAACAAACCATCTTGAATCTGAAACTGGCTAGTGCCAAGGCCAATACTACATTGGAGGAAGTGAACAGATTTGTAAAAGTAGCCAACTCCGAGAATTCTGTAGTTGGGGTCTTATTACGCGACTCCCTGGCCGGATTTGAAATAAAACAAATTATTCACAATCTTGAATCGGCCAGCGACAGGATGCAGAAAATAACGGTTAATTTAGATAGTGTGGTCACTGATATTTCAGAGGGTGAAGGAGCATTAAATTACTTAACCAAAGACACCATTTTAGTACAACGGCTGGAAGCGACCATGAAAAGTATAGAAGAAGGTACGGCGAGGTTTAATGAGAATATGGAGGCCTTTAAGCATAACTTTTTAACCCGGGGTTATTACAAAAAAATGGCCAAAGAGGAACAAAAAGCTGCGAAAAAGGAGCAGAAAAAAAATTGAATGGAATTTATGTATTGCTCATTCTCATTTATAAGGCTGTCTTACTATAGTCTTCCATTTTTCAGGTGCAGCCCTTCTTATATCTGAAAGGTAGATTTCATGGTGCTTTCCGGAAAGATTGTGTCCATTATCGATAATGAAATCATGCATTTTTTTGATGGTAGGACCTTCTTCCGAAAATGGCCCAATATGCAAGGTTTGCGCCACTTTTCCCTCTTTAAAAGCTTCAAAACGAATTTTAGACAATGCTTTGGGATTCTTTTTTTTTCTAACCTCTTCTATGGCGATAGCTACCAATTCTTTGGTCACGGCTTCTGGTTGCATTATCAGTGCAGTCCATTTCCAATCTTCTTTTTTGTTATGATCAAATTTTGACATATCGTCTACCCACCAAAGTCCTTCAAGCGGCATAACACTGTAATCAATGCCTAACTCACCTTTTTTAATCATAAATTTTAGGGTATAGGAAAGGCTATACAAAGCCTCTATAGCTTCTTTATAGGCTAAAGAGGTATTTGGATCACCTATGCCGTCTATCATCAAAAAATTCATTTTAGGGATATCTCTAAATTCAATTTTACGGGGTGATGGTTTGTAGAGATGTTTCAATTCTTTTTTGTAATCAATCTTGTCCATCCTTTGGCCTTTTGAAGAGGATACTCTGTTTGTATTAAAAAT
>NZ_JBATGR010000245.1:0-2258 GCF_049665975.1 Eudoraea sp. | reverse complement strand
ACCCTATAGAATGTTTACATCAAGGGCAGAGTATCGAACTCTATTAAGACAGGATAATGCCGATCTAAGGCTTACACCAAAAAGTTATGAAATAGGACTTGCAAAAGAGGAGCGTCTTTTTGCAATGAGAGAAAAGGAAAAAAAGTCTAATGATTTTATTAACTTTTTCAAAAACACCAGCTTTAACCCGGCACAAATTAATCCAATTTTAGAAGATGTGTCTTCTGCGCCGGTAAAACAATCCGATAAAATGTTTAAAGTATTTTCCAGGCCTGGAGTCACAATGTCACATATGCTAAAACTGGAAAAAGTTTCAAATTATGTTAATACCAATGACTTAAACAGAGAGGTATTAGAGCAGGCTGAAATCCAGGTGAAATATGCGGGATATATAGCTAAAGAAAAGAATAATGCAGACAAGCTTCAACGGTTAGAAAACATTAAAATTCCTGAAAACTTCGACTATAGTAAATTAAAGTCCCTTTCTTTTGAGGCAAGGGAAAAACTAAAAAATATCCAACCTGCTACCATTTCTCAGGCTTCCAGGATAAGCGGAGTGTCTCCAAGCGATATAAGCGTATTGCTTGTATATATGGGA
Source organism: Eudoraea sp. (assembly GCF_049665975.1). Lineage (GTDB taxonomy): Bacteria > Bacteroidota > Bacteroidia > Flavobacteriales > Flavobacteriaceae > Eudoraea. Next base: position 1,660 of record NZ_JBATGR010000245.1, on the reverse strand, counting down.
AGGTAGAATATAATTGTTCCACGTGGAACATAAACAAAACCATACCATTCGGCATCTAATATATAAGAGATCTTTTTCTGTTACGCCGGTATTGATTGGAATTCAACAAATAAATAAGAACAGAATATTTAATAGTTTATAAATTAGTCCTCAATTCAATGGAAATACATAGTAATATTTGGTTTTTTCAAGACAAGGTTTTAAACTATCTTCGAAATGTATAGGGGCTTTTTATACGTTACTAATTGAAAATGAAAAAATTTTTAAAGATTAAAGACTTTTCGGTTTCCGGTGAAGAATTCGAATTACTATTAGATACAGAATTAAACATGTTGCGTACATACCCAGAACCGAAGGATCTGGAGAATTATTATAATAGTGAGGCATATATTTCTCATACGGATTCATCTAAAACTTTGGTTGATAAGCTCTATCAGTATATTAAAAAGCACAACCTCAGAAAAAAAGTAGACCTAATTAATAAATATACCACTTCTGATAAAACACTATTAGATATTGGAGCAGGCACTGGCTCTTTCCTCGAATCCGCAAAGCATAATGGATGGGAAACATATGGAATTGAACCTAATAAAAAGGCCAGGGACTTAGCAATAAAAAAAGGACTGAACTTAAAGGAAAACATTGATCTTTTAGAGAAAAAGGGATTTCAGGTAATTACACTGTGGCATGTTCTTGAACATTTACCTGATTTGAACTTACAAATAAATAAAATAGGATCACTTTTAAATAAAGATGGGACTTTGATCATAGCAGTTCCAAACTTCCAATCTTACGATGCTAAATATTATAAAGAATATTGGGCTGCTTATGATGTTCCCAGACATCTTTCGCATTTTTCACAGTTGTCTATTGCAAAACTTTTTGCTCAGAGTGGAATGAGGGTAGTAAAAACAAAGCCCATGATATTCGATTCTTTCTACGTCTCTTTACTTTCTGAAAAATATAAACACGGTAGGGGAAATTTTTTAAAGGCATTTTTGGTTGGACTAAAATCTAATATATTGGCTTGGAACACAAAAGAGTATTCATCTCTTCTTTACATTCTTAAAAAGGACGAAAAAGCGTTTTAAAGCCATCTAAGGCTGTATTATTCAATTCAGTATTATTTACCCAATAGTCATGCCGGTTATCAATTATAAGAAGCTAGAAAACGATTGTAATTATAGATAATTCTAATGTGTTTTTAAAAGTGCAATAAATAACATCTATTGTTTATTATGCCCTCTATGGAAGAGGACTCATTCTCATTACAAGTGACGTCAGTTCATTTATTGAATAAAACACAAATCATTCCAAAAACCTTTACTACTTTTGCCAAACTAAATTTAAGAACCACATGAAAAAAATAGTTTTAGCGATTTTTTTAATCGTAGCAGTAGCTTGTGAACAAAATAAAATTGGCTTTGTTGATAACGTAAAACTGATGGATGGTTATCAGGAAAAAATGGACATTGAAGCCAGATATAAGGTTAAAGCAGAAACACTAAATAAAAAAAGGGATAGTATTTCTCAGGCTTTTCAAATAGAAGCACAGGCTTTTCAAACCAAAGCTCAAAGCATGCCCGAAACCCAAGCCCAGGAAGAGTATGGTGTACTGCAACAAAGGGGTCAGTTTATAGGCCAACAATTACAGCAGGAA